>JAQGNR010000232.1 GCA_028291765.1 Herbaspirillum sp. | reverse complement strand
AATAGTCCAGACCACGAGCCGAGCGAGAGAGCCATGCCAACTAACAAGAAAATGGCTCCCATGTACATGGGGTGGCGCACGAGTGCGTACAGTCCCGTCGATATGACTTTCTGATCGGGATAGCATTCGATAGTCGCGGAGGCAAAGGTATTTTCTTTGTACACAAAAAATATGATGAGGAACCCGATGCCGACAATGACATCTCCCGTTATCGCCCCATAGCCAGGCAGCGTAAACCGGTGTAAGCGGTGATCAAGTGCTGGAGCAACAAGCATCGCGACAAACATTATGGACGTGAGGGACTGAATGATCTTCTGGCTCGTCTCTTTCTCAGCAGTTGGCCCGCCCCGCATGCGCCGCGCCAAGAGCTGCGGGTCTTTTTTCATCAGGTAGAGGGTGATCGCCAACGACGATGCGCCAAACACGGCCAGCAATACCCATGCCTGCCAGAAATCGAAGCTCTTGGCGCGGCGCATGTGGGGCGGGCCAACTGCCGAGAAAGAGACCAGCCAGAAGATCATTCAGTGCCTCACGGCGATCATGTTTGTCGCGATGCTGGCGGCGCCCGCACTTGATCACCGCTTACACCGCTTATCGCTGCCGTACTATGCAGCGATAGGCGGCGATGTCCTGGTCGGCTTCGGCTTCCGCATCATATTTTTTGTGTACAAAGAAAATACCTTTGCCGCTGCGATTATCGAATGCTATCCCGATCAGAAAGTCATCTCGACGGGACTATACGCACGTGTGCGCCACCCCATGTACATGGGCGCCATTTTCTTGCTGGTCGGCATGGCGCTTGCGCTCGGTTCGTGGTCGGGACTATTTGTGTTCTTCCTTTTCATGCCCGCCCTTATATGGCGGATTTTCGATGAGGAACGTTTCCTGGCAAAGAACCTTCCAGGCTATCGTCAATATCTACAGAAGGTGAAGTACCGCTTGCTGCCATTCATTTGGTAAGGTCCTACTGATGATCGCGAGGATGACTAGTGCGAGAGCAGGGCGATCAAAATGATGATGGGAATAGGCACGCCTAACAGCAACAATAAAAGGGAACGCATATCAGATTCTCCTAAATGGTCGTGGCGGTTGATGGTGGTTGATGGCGCTTGATTAAGGAACGCCAGATACAGAGTTGACGAGGATCACGCGATCCCGCATCCGTCCACCGAAGGTGGCGCAAAGGCTGGCGACAAATGCGCCGCATAGCAATGCTACAAACATCCACAATGCGCTATAAGCGGCTGCCTTGCGCGCTTTTTCCGCTGCAGCCTTGGCGTTATTTTCGGCGTCTGCAATGCGTTTGCTGTAGGCGGTGTAAGTGTCGTTGACACGTTTTTCGGCATCGGCCTGGCTCATGCCGTTGCGCTTGGCGAGGACTTGCGCAACGTAGGTTTTATCGGGATCGCTCAAGCCGCCCCTCCGTAAGGCATTCGCGAAAATCCGTGTGACTTCGGCTCGCTGCGCGGGATCGGGCGCAACATTGCCTGGATTGATCGTGGTGTTCCCAGTGGGGTTGGCGATGGCGGCAGGGGAAGCGTCCGCAGGCGTTGTAGCGGCAGCGACGCCAGGATTCGGCGCGGGGCGAAATAATGCGTCGATGAAATAGCCGGAAGCGCCACTCGCATCGTTCATACCATTGGGGCCGGCCATGGAGGCCCGTATACCTGTAGCGCCAGCCATGACGGCTGCCGTACCGGCTGCTTTGCCGCCGCCGGAGATCACGCCGCCGATGGCGCTTGTCAATAGTATCGCCGTGGCCAGCGAAGCGACGGCCCAGGCCAAAAAGCCGTGGGCAGTGTCGCGAAAATAGACTTCATCATTGTGTACGCCGGCCCATCTGACGCGCAGCCGCCCCGCCATGTAACCACCAATGGCGGAGGCGGCAATTTGCGTGAAGGCTACCCACAGAATCGTCGCCACGCCTATCGTTTGCGCATCTGCACCGCTGCCCGTCCATGGCGAAATCGCGGAAAATCCCAAGCCGAAGCCAAGGATGATCAAAATAAAGGAGAGCGCGGCTGCGGCAAACGCGCCTGCCAGTATCGCGCCCCAAGATACGCCCGATGCGGAGGCCTCGTCTCCTGGTGATGCGCCATAGCTATCTTGCGTGCGATTGATCATGATGGCCTCCTTTATTTTTAACGTTCTGCAACTGCGGCCGTCTTGGCCGATGAGAGATGAAAGCAATTTACGTGCGGCGCGGCAAAGCAGCCATAGGTCTGCAACGCGAGCGCTTGTAGGACTCTCAGAAATCCGCCGGTGTAGTTGATGGTAGTAGCGCAACCGACGTTCTTACCGCGCTTGGGGCGTTTGTCTGATGGCGCGCGAGCCAATGGGCGTCAATAATTTTGTCCAAAGCGTGGTTTGGTTTGGATGCTTTGACTTCGATAACCATCGGATGAGGGGCCCATGAATACTTCCTTTAACAAAGATCCCGTCGAAGCGATCCGTAAATTTCTGGCGGAGTTGCCGAGGCAGGACGGTAACGCCATCGACAATGCCGGCCAGTTGCTGTGCGCAATGGTCGATGCCGGACTGGACCAGCTCAGCCTGCCCGGTTCGGGCCAGACCTTGCAGCGTTGGCGCGCCTTGGCCGCCGTCGCCGCGCACGATCTCAGCCTCGTGAAGCTGTATGAGGCGCACACCGATGCATTGGCGATTCTGGCCGAAGCCGGCGCGAACATTGCGCAGCCGCTCAACGTCTGGGGCGTCTGGTGCGCCGAGCCGCCACAGGCGCGGCTCGACATCCATGATGATGCCGAAGGTGCGGACCGCGTGGTCGTCAACGGCCTCAAATGCTGGTGCTCGGGGGCCCACGCCATTACGCATGCGCTGGTCAGCGGCTGGAATCCCGCTGGCCAGCCGTGTCTGGCGGCGGTCGATCTGGATCAGGCCGGCGTCACCGTCACCAATGACGGCTGGCATGCCGTCGGCATGGCCGAGACCGCTAGTGTCGACGTCCATTTTGAAAACGCGCGCGGCCATGCCATCGGCGGCTTCGATTTCTATACCGACCGTCCCGGCTTCTGGCAGGGCGGCGCAGGCATCGCCGCATGCTGGCATGGCGCAGCGGCGCAATTGGCAAGTTATCTGCGCGCTCGTCTGGCCGGCAAGAACGACCCGCATGCGCTTGCGCATCTGGGCCGCGCCGATGTCGCCTTGAGTGCCTCGGCCTGGGGCTTGCGCGCGGCGGCGCAGCAGATCGATGCAGCGCCCACGGCCGACGCTTATCGCCTCAGCATGCGCGTGCGGCTGTTGACCGAACAGGCGGCCGTCGAGGTCATGCAGGCGCTCGGACGCGCCCTGGGTGCGGCGCCGTTCTGCCGCGACCCGTGGGTCAGTCGCATGATGGCGGACTTGCCGGTGTTCCTGCGCCAGAGTCACGCCGAACGCGATCTGGCGGCGCTGGCGCAATCCACTTTGCGGCAAGAGGAGGGAGGTGAAGAAGAATGGCGACTCTAGAGCAGCTTTCTTTCGGCGCCGATGCGCTTGATCCCTCGGTCGCTACCGATGAGGCACTCTGGCGCGACAGCCATCGGCTGGCCCAGGTGCCGCTCGTGCCTGCCGAAACATTGATCGCGGCGGACTCGCGCGCCGTCATCGTCGCGCCGCATCCCGACGACGAAGTGCTCGGCTGCGCCGGCTTGCTGATGCATCTTTCGCGGCTCGGCAACAAGATCCTGCTGGTCGCGGTTTCCGACGGCGAGAGAAGTCATCACAGCGGTCATCGCGGTGATAGCAGCCATAGCAGCCACAGCAGCCACAGCAGCGAATCGGCCTTCAGCGCCGACTTGCTGGCGCGCGTGCGTCCGGCCGAAACCACCCAAGCCTTGTTGCGGCTCGGCGTTGCGCACATCACCATCGTTCGCGCGCAACTGCCGGACAGCGGTGTGGCGCAGCACCGCGCCCGGCTTCAGGATTTGCTCGGCGCGTATTTGCAGCCGGGCGACACCGTCTTTGCGAGTTGGCAGCGCGACGGCCATCCCGATCATGAAGCAGTCGGCGAGGCCAGCGGCGACGCGGCGCGCGCCGTTGGGTGCCGCCTGATCGAAATCCCGATCTGGATGTGGCATTGGCGCCGGCCCGATCATCACGCCATTCCCTGGCAACGCGCCCGCAAGCTGGCGCTCGACGACGACATGCAGGTGCGCAAGAAAGCGGCGCTGGCGTGTTATCGCAGTCAGCTTGAGCCGGACCGCTCGACCGGCAATGCGCCGATCCTGCCGCCCGAGGTGCTGGCGCATTTCCATCGTCCGTTTGAAATCTACTTTGTCTGAGGAGGCGACATGCGGCCAGCTTCGCGCGACTATTTCGATGCGCTGTACGACAAGAGCGGCGATCCTTGGCGCATCGCCGGTAACTGGTATGAGGAGCGCAAGCGCAGTCTGGTGGCGGCGATCCTGCCGCGCCGCCGGTTTCGCGAAGCGTTGGAGCCGGGTTGCGGCGGCGGCGAACTGACGCTGGAATTGGGACGACGCTGCGACCGTATTCTGGCCGGCGATTTCTCCCCGGCCGCCGTCGATATCGCGCGCAAACGCTGGCAACAGGAAACCCTTTCAACGCGTTCGCGCGGCAGCGATTGCGTGGCGCGTTTCGCCTGCATGGCCGTGCCGGAACAATGGCCGGTGCATCTGGGGGCATTGTTCGATCTGATTGTTATCAGCGAGCTCGCTTATTACCTCGACGAGGCGTCCTTTCAGGGCTTGCCGGGCCTGGTGTCCGGCTCGTTGGCGCCCGACGGCGTGCTGCTGGCCTGTCACTGGAAGCGTGACTTCGATGAGCGTACTCAAACCACCGAGGCCGTTCATGCCGGATTGCACGGCATTGCCGATCTGCATCATTGCGCCCGTTATGAAGACGCCGATTTCGTGCTGGAGGTCTGGAGCAGGCAAGCGCAATCGGTGGCCGAGCTGGAGGGCCTGACATGATCGGCGTCGTCATTCCCGTGCATAACGAGGGCGATTATCTGCGCGCCTGTCTGGCTTCGGTGCAGATGGCGGCCGCGCATCCCGGTTTGCTGACCGAGGAAGTCCGCGTGGTGGTAGTGCTGGACGCCTGCACCGACGGCTCCGGCGGCATCGCGCAGGCGCTGGCGGTCGATTTCGTCGTCATCGAAGCGCGTAACGTCGGTCTGGCGCGTGCTGCCGGCGCTGCGCATTTGTTACAGGCCGGGGCGCGCTGGCTGGCCTTCACCGATGCCGACAGCGTGGTGTCGCACGGCTGGCTGGCGACGCAATTGTCGCTCAAGGCCGATGCCGTCTGCGGCACCGTTTCGGTGGAAGATTGGCGCATCCACGGCGAGGCCGAAGCCATGCTGCGCCAGCGGTTTTGCGCCACGTATCGCGATGGCGAGCAGCATCGCCATATACATGGCGCCAATTTCGGCGTCTCGGCATCGGCGTATCGGCGGGCCGGTGGATTTCCTGCATTGCGCTGCGGCGAAGATGTCGCTCTGGTGCAGGCCTTGACTGCCTGCGGCGCGCGCATTTCCTGGAGCGCGGCGCCCCGGGTCACGACTAGCAGCCGATTTTCCAGCCACGCCCGGGGTGGTTTCGGCGATACCTTGCAGGCGTTGCTGGCGCCGTAAGCGAGAACTGCAAGCGATTTAATCGGAATAGGTGAAGAAAATGGCCCCCCTGACTTTAACTATGGCAATGCTATTTGAAACAGCCGACGATCTCGGCATGATCTCGATGGCGCTAAGAGCGTTCATGATATTTGTCGCCACGCTTATTTTTTTACGCATTGCCGGAAGACGCTCATTTGGACAAAAGACGGCGTTTGACCTTTGCATCACGGTTTTGCTCGGCGCCGTTCTGAGCCGTGCCATCGTCGGCGCTTCGGCGATGATGCCGACATTGGCGGCCGGGGCGGTACTGGTGCTGGCCCACCGGCTGCTGGCCATGTTGGCGATACGCTGGCCGCTGCTGGATCGCTTGATCAATGGCGCCGAACGCATGCTGGTTGAGAATGGACGGAAAAATGACGAGCAGATGCGCGCCGGGCTGGTCAGTGAAAGGGATATTGATGAGGCGCTGCGCAAGAAGTTGGGCAATGCGTCGAGGCAGGCGATTTTATGTGCGGTGCTGGAAAGGAATGGGGAAATTACGATCGTGCCGCATTTGCCAAAATAGGCGCGCGGCATTGATTACATGGGAATTTCATTACATCGAGAGGAATATGACATGGACAAGAAGAAAAAAATAAGGTGGCAGCCCGAACCTGCAGGCAAAGACTACGACGCAGCGGAGACCTTCCTGCAATTGCTCTACAAGCCAAAAAAAGCGCGTCGCTGGGCCAGGAAACTCAGGCAAGTGGATATGACCGAGTACGCGGCGAAAGACATTTTGCGGGCGTCATGCACCCCCATGTCGGAGATTCAGGCATTTGACTGGCGGAAGCAGCAAAAAGAAATAGATGAGGGCAAGCCTCTATCACCCATTTTGATGGTGAAGCAGGACAACGGGGAGCGTCTGATCATTGTGGATGGATTTCATCGCATGTGTGCGCTCTTCGCCAATGATCAGGAAATTAAAGTGCCCTGCAAGATCGTTTAGGGCAGCGTTGATTAAGCGCCATGGGCGGGCTGTGACGGAGGTTTGTGCTCCGTTCGTGTCATTCCGGCGGCCTTCGGCCGCCTCCCTTCTTTACCTCACTGCGCACAAACCTCCGCCACAGCCCGCCCATGGCGCTTAATCAGCATTGTCTTGGTAAAAATAAGCGTTCTGGGAACTTCCTACAGGAAATCTGCTCAGTAGGAGCAAGATCCGGGAATACCTTCGCATGGTGCTCCCTGGTATTGGCGAACGCAAAAACTTGAACCGATCGGGAGAACAAAAATGAAACTAAGCGGTAATCAATTCACTTATACCGGCGCGCGCCTTATTGCGGCGGCGACTCTGCTTGCTACCCTGGCTTTCGCGCCGGGGGTGGTTTTTGCGGCGGATAAAGATGCGCACGAGGATCGCACCGAACTGCGTATCAAAGACATGCACACCAAGCTCAAAATCACGGCTGCACAGGAAGCCCAGTGGGGCAAGGTGGCCCAGGCAATGCGCGACGATGCAAAAACCATGGACACCCTTACGACAGCCAGGCTTGCGCATGCCAAGGATATGACCGCTGTCGATGATCTCAAATCCTATGGCGAGATCGTTGATGCCCACGCGGACGGGATCAAGAAACTGACCCCGGCGTTTGCCGACCTTTACGCCACCATGTCGGCCCCACAGAAAAAGACAGCGGATGACTTGTTCCGCCGTGGTGGTGATCATGAGCATGGCAAAAAGACGCCGAAGGGCAAATAACGACGAGTACGGTTACGGTTATGCCTGAGTCAGGGAATTCCGGCTCGTGGCTCGCAATCGCCCAAGTATCCCAGAAAGGGCAGTCACAATGAAATCCTCAATACCGCAGACTAACTATTTCAGGCCAAGCGCTCGCAAGCTTGCAATGGCGCTGGCGCTCGTCTTTGCTTCGCTGATCGGCGGTTTTTCCATATCGCCGGCGCTCGCTAGAGATGACGGGCATGACCGGGGCGGGCGCTATGGCGATCACGGCGATCGTGGTAATCATGGTGATCGGGGCGATCGCGGCCGGCCTGAATATCGGCGCGGCTATCGCTACGAGCGCCCCGTCTACGTTCCACCGCCGGTGTACTACGAGCCACGGCAATCGCCCGGCATCAATCTCTTTATCCCGCTTGATCTGCGCCGCTAGGCGTGCCATCCGCATCCCAAAATTCAACGCCGGCTGTTGTCGGCTGGCGTTGAATTTTGATGCGTACTTTTGACGCGTACTTTTGATGCGCACTTTTGACGAGCATACGCGCTACCTGCGTCGAGATTACCATTCCCCGCCCAGAGACTGAAACAACGCGGCCGTATCGGCCAACCGGTCTGCCTGTGCCCGGGTCCGGTCGAGCGCGCTCTGCAATGCTTGCCGCTGCGTGTCGAGCAGACCGAACTGGCTGACCCCGCCGGCCAAATACTGCGCGTGTGCGATGTCCAGGCTCGCCTGCGCCTGTTGTGCGGCCTCATCGCGCGCCTGCAATGCTTGCGCATCGTTTTGCAGCGCCTTCAAGGCGTCGGCAACCTGTTGCAGTGCCTGCAACACTGTCTGCTGATAACCGGCAAGCGCCGCATCGTAAGCCGCTTGTGTGGAACGCTTCCTCGCGCGCAGTTCGCCGCCATGGAAAATCGGTTGCGTCAGACCCAGGCCTGCATTCCAGATGTTCAGCCCGCTGACGATATCGGCAATGCGCATGCGCTCCGAACCGGCCCCCGCGGAAATCACGAACTGCGGATACAGATTTGCCGTCGCGACACCGATATTGGCGCTGGCCTGATGCAATAGCGCTTCCGAGGCGCGAATATCGGGCCGTTCGCGCACCAGTGTCGAGGGTAGAGTAATCGGCAGCGTCTGCGGCAGGGACAGCGCATCGAGTGCGAGCTCTTCGAAATCCATCTGCGAGGGGGCGACGCCGAGCAGGATGGCGAGCTGATGATCGGCCTGGGCGAGTTGCGTGGCCAGCGCCGGCAGCGACGCACGCGTTTGTGCGAGCAGCGTGCGCTGGCTGCGCACATCGAGTTGCGACACGCCGCCAACGGCGAAGCGTGCTTCGGCGATCTCGAATTGCCGCGCTTGTGCATCGACGATACGCTGCGTCAGTGCGATCTGCTGCTGCAGCGAGGCGCGACGCACTACGGTCGAGACGACGTTGCCGGCAAGCGCGAGCCTGGCCGCCTCCAGTTCGAACGATTGATAGTCGACCTGCGCCATCAACGCTTCCAGCGCCCGGCGATTGCCGCCAAAGATATCGAGCGCATACGACACGCTGACCGATGCGTTGTATAGCGTAAACGGGCCCGGATTGGGCACACCCGAAATGCCGAACGCCGCGATATCGACCTTCTGTCGAACGCCGGATAGGCTCGCATCGATGCTCGGGAACTGCGTCGCGCCGGCCTGTGCGGTGTAGTTCTCCCGCGCCTCGACCAGCTTGGCGCGGGCCTGGGCCAGCGTCGGGCTGCGCTGCAAGGCCCGATCGACCAGATGGTTGAGTGCGTCGCAATGAAACTGCGTCCACCACATCGGCGTTGCGTGCTGCGCGGCGACAAATTCTTGAGCCGACCCCGCCGCGCCGCCTGCAGCCACGGTCGTTGCGGCTTGTGCTTCGTGGGTATAGGAAGGGGTATCCGGTGCGGCCGGCGTATGGAAATCCGGCCCGGCCGCGCAACTGCAAAGTACGCAAAGCGCGCACACGGATAAGAGGACGAAGGGTTTCATCGCGCGCTCTATCTAGTCGAGCGTGCGCCGGTAGAAGCGCAATGCGATCGCCATCAAGACGACCATGAACAGCGCCATTGGCCACACTGAAGGCCATAGGTCGACCCAGCCGTTGCCCTTGAGCAGAATGCCGCGAATGAGCCGATTGAAATACGTCAGCGGCAGCAGATTGCCGATGACGCGCGCCCAGGCAGGCATGCCCTTGAACGGAAATATGAAGCCCGAGAGCAGCATGCTCGGCAGGAAATAGAACACCGTCAATTGCATCGCCTGCAACTGGTTCTGCGCAATCGACGAGAGCGTGATGCCGACCATCAGATTGGCTGCGATGAACAGCAACGCGGCCAGATAGATCGCCAACAGACTGCCCGCAAACGGGACATGAAACACAAAGCGCGCCGCCGCAAGAATGATCGACACCTGCACCAATCCAATCATCACGTAAGGCACGATCTTGCCGGTCATCACTTCAATCGGTAAAACAGGTGTAGCGAGCAGGTTTTCCATCGTGCCGCGCTCGCGTTCGCGCGTGATCGCCAGACCGGTCATCATTACCATCGTCATCGTCAGGATCACGCCCATCAGACCCGGCACCACGTTGTACTGCGTAATGCCCTCGGGGTTGTAAAGCCGGTGGATTTGCACGTCGAACGCAGCCGGGCTGCCGTTGAGGTGCGCCAGCGCGCCAGTGATGTCTTTGTCCGCAACCGACTGCACCAGGCCGGGCAGCGCGGCCAGTGCAGCGCCGGTCGCCGTGGGATCGGTGGCGTCGGCTTCGACCAGCAGCGAAGGGTGCTCGCCGCGCAGCAGGCGCTGCGAGAAATCGACCGGCACCGTCAGCACGAATTGCACCCGGCCCTGTGCCAGCGCGCGGCGGCCGGCTTGTTCGTCGTGCAGGGTTTCTACGATGTCGAAATAGTCGGAGTTTTTCATCGCCGCGATGAAGCTGCGCGTGAAGGTGCTTTGATCGCCCATGATGACGGCCGTCGGCAGATGTTTCGGGTCCGTGTTGATGGCGAAGCCGAACAGCGTGAGCTGGATGATGGGCACGCCGATGATCATCCCGAACGTGATGCGATCGCGCCGCAGCTGCAAGAACTCCTTGAGCACGATGCTCCACCAGCGCGACAGCGAGAAAAAGGTGCGTGGGGTGCTCACGATTGCGCTCCATCGTTCTTGCCCGAGTGCCCCATCATGTAGATGAACACGTCTTCGAGCCCGGTCTCGATGGGCTCGATGCGCAATGCCGTGCCTGCGGCAGCCTGCTTGACGGCGGCTTCGAGCGTGGCGTGGTCGCTGCCGCTGACGTGCAGTGCGGTGCCGAATAGCACGGTCTGGTCGACGCCCGGCGTGGCGCGCAGGCGTTCCGACAAGGCACTGAGATGCTCGCCGTGAATCGCCCACGTCGCCAGATTCTGCGATTCGATGACCTGCCTGGCCGTGCCTTGCGCCAGCAGCTTGCCGTAAGCGATATAGGCGAGCTTGTGGCAGCGCTCGGCTTCATCCATGTAATGGGTGCTGACCAGGACCGAAATGCCGCGTGCGGCGAGCCGGTGCAGTTCTTCCCAGAAGTCGCGCCGGGCAGCGGGATCGACGCCTGCGGTGGGCTCGTCGAGCAACAATAGTTGCGGCTCGTGCAGCATGCAGGCAGCAAGCGCAAGCCGCTGCTTCCAGCCGCCGGATAAGGCGCCCGTCAACTGATTGGCGCGCTCTTTCAGGCCCAGCGATTCGAGCGAGCGCTCAACCGCCTCGCGCCGGTTCGGCATCTGATATATGCGCGCCACGAAGTCGAGATTCTCGCGGATCGTCAGGTCATCCCAATACGAAAAGCGTTGCGTCATGTAGCCGACATTGCGCTTGATTTGCGCGCTCTCGCGCACAATGTCGTAGCCAAGACAGGTGCCGTCACCGGAGTCCGGCGTGAGCAGGCCGCACATCAGGCGGATCGAGGTAGTCTTGCCGCTGCCGTTCGGCCCAAGAAAGCCGAAGATCTCGCCGCGCGCGACCCGCAGCGAGACGTCAATGACGACATGCTTGTCGCCGAAGCGCTTGTTGAGCTTATGCACGTCGATGGCATATTGGGCGGCGGGTTTCATTGCGGTCTGACTCATTGCAGTCTGACCGCGACAGGCTGGCCGGGACGCAGCTTGACTGCGTCGGCGGCCGATGGATGCGCTTCGACCATGAATACCAGCTTCGCGCGATTTTCATTGCTGTAAATGACCGGCGGTGTGTATTCGACCGAACGCGACACGTAGCTAATCTTTGCCGGCACATCCGCCGCGCAGCCGTCGCAGTGGATCGTCAAGGCGCGGCCTGGGGCGAGGCCGCCGACCACCGTCTCCGGCACGAAGAAGCGCACTTTCACATTCTGCGGCGGCAGCAACTGCACGATGGGGTTGCCCGCCTGTACCCATTCGCCGACGCGATACAGCGTGTCGTATACAAGCCCCTCGGCCGGTGCGCTTACGCGCTTCTGGTCGAGCTTCCATTGCGCCTGCGCCAGCACCGCCTGCGCCGCGTCGACCTGAGCGGTCTGCGCGGTAATTTGCTGTACGCGTCCGGGCAGCCGGGCGACCTCGACCTGATTGCGCAGTTCGCTTACTTGCGCGGCCGCGGCATCGGCGGCAGAGCGCGAATCGTCGAGCTGCGCCTTCGCGATGCCACCGGCGCGGAACTGCGCTTCATCGCGCGTGAGTTGCAGCGCGGCCTTGTGCGCATTGGCGGCCGCCTGAGCGAGTTGCGCCTTGTTGATATTCACTTCGGGAGTGCGCTTGCCGGTCTGGATGTCGGCCAGTTGTGCGCGCGCTGCCGCGAGCTGCTGTTGCGCCTGTTGCAAAGCGGCGCTTTCGTCGATGGATTCAAGGGTGAAAACCGGTGCGCCGGCGGCGACCGTTTGGCCGCGTGCGACCGATAGTTGGGTGAGCTTGCCGGATTGCGACGCGCCGAGATACACGAACTCGCCTTCCACATAGCCTTGATACACGTTGTCGTCGCGATGCGAGCAGCCTGCCAGTGCCGCAGCGGCCAACAACAGGCAAACGGATGCGTGCAAAGAACGGCTCATGACTTACTCCGTGAGGAAGTGCGGCGCCTGAGTACTTTGCATTCATTTAATCATATTAATGAATTAATCAGTTGAATTAAATGTGGAGCAGTCAACCATGGGAAAGTACCCTTGCCGGCTGTTCGCGGCCGGCAAGGAAATCATCAATGGACGCCGATTTCTATCCGTCTTGGCTGTGCATGCGCGGCCTTGGGAATGCGTATCGTCAGTACGCCATTTGCCAGATCGGCCGTCACTTTTTCGGTGTCGAGTTCCTTGCTGAGGGTAAAGGAACGCCGGTACCGATTCAGCCCGACTTCCGCATGGCTTGCCTGCATTTCTTCGGGCATCTCAAAGCCCAGCTCTGCTTCAATCGTCAAGGTATCGACATTGATTTCAAGTTGTAATTTGTCCTTGGGCACGCCGGGTAGATCGGCGAGAAGCGTGATACCGCCCGCATCTTCAAGGACGTCCACAGGCGGGGTCAAGACGGCATCGTTATATGGCTTCGCTTCTGTACGGCTTAGCGCCTTATTCTCAGCGGTGCTGACTGTATTCATGGTGATCTCCTTTCGATTATTGAAGATTGATGTGACGTGGTTGCGCGGCCGCCCGTCGTTGCATGGTCACATGCAACACACCATCCTGGTAGTTTGCGTTCACCGAATCCGCATCGGCGTCTTCCGGCAGCGTGATCACCCGCCGGAAGCGCCCTGAAAAACGTTCCTGGATATGCACATTTGTCTTTTCATCTTTGCCTGGAAGGGCGGATTGCCGTTCACCGGTGAGGGTGAGGACATCACGTTCGACTTCAAGATCGATCTTGGCAGGATCAAGACCTGGGGCGAAGGCATATATTTCCAGAGTTTGATTGGTGCGGCCTACATTGATCGCTGGAAACGTTCCCCGGCTCAGGCCACGGATCGATGGCGAAAAATCGAAAGCTTGTTGCAACTCGCGCTGCAGGGTATCCAGTTCGGCAAATATGTCGCGCGGAAATAATGTTTTATACATACGAATATCTCCTTTAGTCGAGTGTCAGAAAATAGCGAACCGAAGCGAGGCGAAACGAGATCAGTCGCCAGGATTCGCTCCCAGAATAAGTCTTTCACAGTTTGTTTCAAGAGCAATTCTTATTGATTTTTATCATCAAATTCGCACGCAAAATTACGGATAATTATATAAATTGAAATTGTGACTGCCGGCCGGTCGATTGGATGTTCGAGCACGTTGCCGCATCGCAATCAGAGAAAAATGGCGCATCAGTGTAGTGCGCCGCTCCATTTATTTTGGTGCTTCGCTACACAAAACAGCGCGTCGATAAATTGCAATTGCGCCACATTCCATAGCTCGGATACCGTCGGCCATAGTCAGCGAAAACCTGTTCGTCTATGCACTAAATTGGATATTTCTCTTTAGATTTCAATGGCATACAACTTGCATGTAACTCGTTATGACCTGTTATTACCTTTAATGAGGGTGTAAACAATGAACGACATGACTACGCATCGATATCTGACGGCGCTAGAAGCATTGACAGTGAAGGAACAGTCGAGCGCCGCTGCAACCGGCCACATAGTAGTGGACAACTTAAAGGTTGAATTTGACAGCGGGAAGAAGACTGCAAGCGCCACCACGGTTGCGGTTGACGGCGTTTCATTGGCGGTTCAGCCGGGAGAGTTCGTCTCCATCATCGGTCCTTCGGGATGCGGCAAATCTACCGTGCTGAACGTGATCGCCGGCTTTACGCAAGCATCCTCTGGCGAGGTGCGCGTCGACGGAAAAATAGTAGAGCAACCGGGTGTGGATCGCGGCGTTGTATTTCAACAATATTCCTTACTGCCCTGGATGACGGTGAGAAAGAATGTTGAGTTCGGCTTGAAAGCGCAAGGGATGTCTTTGTCGAAAAGAGAAACTGTGGCGCGCACATTCCTGGGATTGGCCGGCCTGCTGGCCTTTGAAAATCATTTCCCGGATCAGCTCTCCGGCGGCATGAAACAACGCGTGGGAATAGTCCGGGCACTAGTGACCAGCCCGCAGGTCCTATTGATGGATGAACCGTTCGGCGCACTGGATTCGCAGACCCGAGTCGTGATGCAGGAGATCCTGACGAATATGTGGCAGCGGCAACGCATCTCCGTGCTGTTTATTACGCACGATATAGAGGAAGCGATCTTCTTGTCGGACAAGGTCTATGTGATGACGGCAAGACCTGGCCGGATCAAGGCGGAACTCACCATTCCGTTGCCGCGTCCGCGCACGCCTGCAATGACCACGTCAAAGGAATTTCTGGATATCCGGCAAGAGTTGCAAAGGCTGATTCGGGAAGAAAGTATTAAGGCAATGGGCACGGAAATAGGCAGTGGCGGTATGGAGGGTATGGAGCGATTGTCGATGGAAATTGGCCCGAGCGGACCGCGCGACAAGCTGTAATTTCAATTATTCGTTAAAGGAACCGGTCATGTATACGCACAAGATTTCGCAAAAATTTTCATTATCACGCCTGATCCCAGCCATGGCCGTATTCGCTTTCTCGACGCTCTTGATGTCGAGTTCCATGGCGGCAGAATTGACCAGGATCAGGCTGGCGCAAAACCTCTCGCCGATTTCCGGCATCACCATCATCGCAAAAGAGAAGAAGTTTTTCGAGAAGGCGGGACTGGATGTTGCAGTCTTCAACTTTACATCCGGCAAGCAGGCGCTGGAAGTAACGCTGGGTGGGGGCGCTGACATCACGACGACTGCCGAATCGCCGGTCACGGCGGCCGCAATGGCAAAACAAGCCATCGCCTTCCTCGCGCGCATGGAGTATTCCGACGACAAAACACTAGTGAGCACAGCCAGTGGCATCAATACGCTGGCCGATCTGAAAGGCAAGCGGATCGGCATGACGGTAGGCACTGGCAGCGAAGTCTACACAACGGTTCTGCTTAAGCGCGCCGGTTTGACGAAGAATGATGTATCGATCATCAATCTGCCGCCACAGAACATGGCTGCAGGCTTGTCCGCCAATGGCATCGACGTCATGAATTCCTGGGAGCCGCATATTGGCAATGCGAAAAAAATACTGGGATCGAAGGTCAAGCAATTAGACACGAAGGGTGTTTACTCCGAGTCTTTTAATATCGTGACGACGCAGAGCTACCTGCAAGCCAATCGCGACACAATCAAGAAATTCCTTACAGCGCTGCTCGAAGCGGAAAAGTGGATGAAGGCCAATCGTGATGAGGCAATTACGACCGTCGCCACGGCAGTGGGCATGAAGCGGGAAGACCTTGCGCCGATCTGGAATGACTACACATTCGATGTCGTATTGGATAACAAGACACTCGATATTCTGAAGGCGCATGCCACATGGCGACTTGAAACCGGCAATGCGCCTTCTGGCGCGACCATGCCCGATTTCTCGAAAATCATTTTCACCGAGCCGTTGAAAAGCGTTGCTCCCGATCGCGTGACGATCAAGTTCAACTGAAATATTTAACTGAGTCCACTGAGTCAACTGAGAGAGAAATCATGAAGAAGGCCAATAAAGTCTGGGAAAACGTTGCCAAGTGGAGTTCAATCCCGGTGGTGCTCATCGTGTGGGAGCTTGTGGTCCGGGCCGGCACCGTCAATGCGGCGCTGTTCCCGCCGCCAACGGATGTCGCAGTCTCGATGGTGCAATACGCGACATCCGGGGGGCTGCTGACGGACTTGGGTTGGAGTGTTTCCCGCGTTGTCGTTGGGTATCTGGCAGGCGCGACGGCGGCTATTCTGGTCGGTGTTCTGACTGGCAGCAATCGATTTGCGGCCGCCTTTCTTTCGCCGATTTTTCAAATTCTGCGCCCCATTCCGCCGATGGCTTTCGTCCCGATTGTCATTATCTGGTTCGGCCTTACCGAACTCGGCAAGTGGTTTCTCGTATTCTGGGGAGTGTTTTTTACGGTCTGGTTGTCGGTGCATTTAGGTGTCCAGCGTGTTAATGAGACGCTGATTCGGGCCGCGCGTTGCCTGGGCGCGACGCGCAAGATGATGCTGTTCGAAGTGATGCTGCCAGGCGCCTTGCCCTATATCTTCATGGGCTTACGCACTGCGATCAGCGTCTCGTTTTATACGCTGGTAGCGGCCGAGCTGGCCGGCGCGTTTGCGGGTGTGGCCTATCGTCTCGAAGTCACTCAACAAAATATGCAAATCGGGCAGATGGTTGCGGGGCTCATTATCCTTGGCCTTATTTCGACAGTGGCGGATAAGCTATTCGGATTGTTCTCGACCAAAGTGGTGCATTGGAATACTTGATATTCCCGTGGGTATTCTTTGAATTTTACCTACCGAGGTGACCCTCCCTTCGACAGGCTCAGGGCTATCGGAAACCCACGGCCTACGGCCTGCTCAGGGCGAACGGAGGTTTTTTCTAAATTTTCACAAAACCCCGTTCGCCCTGAGCAGGCCGTAGGCCGTGTCGAAGGGTCACCTCAATAGGTAGAACTTAAAGGATGCATTGATGAATGCCCCGAAAAATGCCGCAAAGAAAGGAAGCAGTGCCGATGGACATTAGCAAACTTGGTTTTGATATCGAGGCATTACACGACGGCTATAGGACGGGATTGTTTTCACCCGCAGACATCGTGCGCGAGGCATTTCGCCGCATCCATGCAAGAGGCGAAGATTACGTGTGGACTGCACTGGTCAGTGAGCAGGCCGCGATCGAAGAGGCGCGTCGGCTTGAGACGGAATTTCAGGGTAAATCGCTGCCGCCTTTATACGGTGTGCCGTTCTCCGTTAAAGACAATATAGACGTCGCAGGAATGCCAACGACATGCGGCTGCGCTGGCTTCGATCGTCAGCCGGAAGTCTCGGCAATGAGTGTGGCCAAGGCGCTTGATGCCGGCGCCATCCTGATTGGAAAAAATACGCTGGACCAATTTGCAACCGGGCTCAATGGCACCAGGACGATGGGCGGGCATTGTTGCAGTGTGTTCGACGAACAGTATGTTTCCGGCGGCTCCAGCTCAGGTTCCGGCGTTGCCGTGGCTGCGGGTTTGGCAGCGTTTTCGCTTGGGACCGATACCGGAGGCTCAGGCAGAGTGCCGGCGGCGATGAATAATATTGTCGGCGTTAAACCGACGCTGGGTCTGGTCAGCGGATCGGGCCTGGTTTATAACAACCGCTATTTCGATTGCGTTCCCGTATTCGCAAGAACGGTCGAAGATGGCTATCGCGTTTTAGAGGTGATCCGAGGCTGCGATGAAAGCGATAGTTTCAGCCGCGAGGATGCGGATCTGATTCCCTTGCAGAAAGCGATGCAGGATGATTTTGTTTTTGCGATCCCTTTTAAGGCGCAACTGAAATTTTTTGGCGATGCATTGGCCGAGGCGGCTTATTGGCAGGCAGTAGAAGCAATGAAGGAAATCGGCGGGCGATGCATTGAAATCGACTTCGCCATTTTCGTTGAAGCGGGGCGGCTTCCTTTTGATAGCGGACTGCTGGCTGAGCGCGCGGTGAGTTATGGGGATGTGGTGCAATCCAGGCCTGAAACGGTGCATCCCGCAGTCGCGGCGATGATCAAAAAGGGGCTGAGTTATACCGGCACGGACACCATTCAGGCAATTTATCAAATGACCGAATTGCGCAAGAAGGCAAAACGCCTTCTGAGTGAAGTCGATGTGCTTGTGACGCCAACAGTAGGACGTGCCTATAAGTGTGATGAGCTGAAAGAAAATGCTATCGAGTTCAATAACAACATTGGTTACTACACCTACCCAATCAGCCCATTGGATCTCTGCGCGCTGGCTGTGCCGGCGAGTGTTCGTCCGGATGGCATTCCATTCGGCATTTCTTTGGTAGCCCCTGCAGGAAACGATGGGGTCTTAAACGCGATCGGTGTGCGGTATCAGAAGCACGCCGGTTTAAAACCGGGGATCGATCAGAAAATAATGAACGAAGCAGCATACGCAGGAGCAGGAGCAGGAGCAGGAGTAGTACGTGCTCAATGAATTCCCGAGTGCGATTGCATTGCGTGATGCGATCGCCGCTAAAAAAATTTCCGCGGTTGAAGTCGTGCGGCAGTCGTTGCAACGGCAACAGCAGCTCGAACCGCAGCTGAATTGCTTTACCACCAGCACGCCGGCACTGGCATTGGCGGCTGCCGAGCGCGCCGATGAGGCATTGCGCCAAAGCCACGGCGCAGCGCTTGGCGCATTGCATGGCTTACCGATTTCCGTGAAGGATTTGATTGCCGTCGGCGGTGTGCGGCAAACATTCGGTTCGCGGTCGATGGAACACAATATCGCCCAGACCGACGCGCCTGCCGTGGCGCGCATCAAGGCCGCCGGCGCCTGTATCGTGGGCACGACCACCACCAGCGAATTCGGCTGCAAAGCCGTGGGCGATTCGCCATTGACCGGCATTACGCGCAATCCATGGAATACCGCTAAAACGCCGGGTGGTTCAAGCTGCGGGGCGGCCGCGAGTGTGGCGGCAGGGGTCACGCCTTTCGCGCTAGGCACCGATGGCGCCGGCTCGATTCGCGCGCCATCGTCGCTGAGCGGCTTATTCGGCATCAAGCCGCAGTTCGCGCGCGTCCCGGTATTTCCCGCTGCCGCGGCCCCGACGCTGGTCCATATCGGCCCCTTGGCCCGCACGGTGCGCGATGCGGCCTTGCTGCTGTCTGTGATTGCAGGCCATGATGCGCGCGATCCATTTTCCGTGGCGGCTGCGGCGCCGGATTTTTTGGGCGCATGCGAGCTGCCGATCAAAGGCATGCGTCTGGCATGGAGCCCGACGCTTGGTTACGCCAGGCCGGATGCGGAAATTGTCCGCCTCACCACAGCGGCGGTGAAGAAGTTTGAAGCCTTGGGCTGCGAGATCATCGATCTGGACCAAGGCATAGGCGCTGATCCGGCAGATTTATGGATGGCTGAATTTTATGCGGGTGTCGGCACGCGCTTGCACGATACCTTACGCAACAGAAGAGATTTACTTGATCCGGCGGTGGCCTCGATGCTCGATCAAGCCCTGAATCAAACCGTGTTCGATTATTACAGCAAGGTCTTTGCCCGCTATCAATTCCGGGAAAAAATCAGGACGCTGTTTGATTCGTTCGATTTGCTGTTGACGCCGACCTTACCGGTGGCTGCCTTCGATGTGGGTATCGATGTGCCGCCGCAATTTGCCGAGCGTAATCTATGTTCCTGGCAGTACTACACCTATCCCTTCAATTTAACGGGACAACCAGCGGCTTCCCTGCCGGTTGGCTTCACGGCGGCCGGCCTGCCGGTCGGTTTGCAATTGGTGGCGAAAATAAATCATGAAACCGATATTTTCCGGGCCGCGGCAAGCTTTGAAGCAGCCTATCCCTGGGCCGGAGTAAAACCCAATATTTTCATCGCCGGCGACACGCTCTGATTCTCGAACGGCGCGTCGGCCCAGGGCGCATTGCCCTGATCCAGCCGAGTATGGATGTTGGTCACATTCCATTGCGCGCTGCTGCTGAGCTTTTCGACTTCCTCCCACGCTATCGGCACCGACACGCCCAGCCCCGGGCGCGAACGGGCCGACCACGCGCAGACGGTGGTCGCGCCGAAACCGTTGCGCAGATAATCGATAAAAATCTTGCCGACACGATTGCGCGGGCCGCTTTTGGCGGTGAAGCGATCCGGCAAATTCTTCGCCAGGTGCACCACGATCGCGTGCGAAAAATCCTTGATCGCATCCCAGCCGTATTGCTTGCGGATCGGCACTACTATATGCAAACCCTTGCCGCCGCTGGTCTTGATCAGCGCTTCCAGCCCTAGTTGCTGCAGGAACGCGCGCACCAGCAGCGCAGCTTGCTGCATGGCCGGCCATGTGGTTTTTTCGCCGGGATCCAGATCGAAGGTGAAGCGGTCCGGCTTCATCATCGTGTTCTTCACGCCGTTCCATACATGGAATTCGAGCACGTTCATTTGCGCCGCGGAGAGCAATCCCTTCGGTTCCGCGATTTCCAGCAATGGCGCATGGCCCGGGTCCAGCCCGGGCGGCAATGGACGCACGCCCTCCATTTGCACGCGTTCCAGATGCTTTTGAAAAAACAGCTGGCCGCCGATGCCGTCCGGCGCCCGCACCAGCGACACCGGCCGCCCTTTCAGATGCGGCATCATCAGCGGCGCCACCAGGGCGTAGTAACGGATCAGATCGATCTTGGTGATGCCGCTGGCGGCATCGACGAGGCGCTCAGGATGCGTGATCTTGATGGATTTCAAGGGCGTGTCCGGGATTGCCGTCGAAGGTTTTGACTTGGCCGCCGGCGCCGGCGCGGTTGTATGCACCGGTTCATCGCGTGTGATGGCGCGCGCCTTTTTGTCGCTGCGCAGGCCTTGGAATACGCTGTGGCGGATGCGGCCATCGGCGGTCCACTGTGCAAACGATACCTCGGCCAGCAACGACGGCTTTACCCAATGCACATTTCGATAACGCCCGGTAGGATCGCTGAAGGGCGATTTTTCGGTGATCAGCGGTGACAGTTTTTTATGCAGGTCGGCTAGCGAACGCTGATCGAAACCCGTGCCTACATTGCCGGCGTAGCGCAGCTGGCCATCCGCATCATGCACGCCTAAAAGCAGGGACCCGATCGCGGTGCGCGAGCCCTGCGGCTCGGTGTAGCCGCCGATCACGAATTCCTGTCGCTGCGTGCATTTCAGTTTGATCCAGTCGGGCGAGCGGCGCAGCACATAGGGCGCGTCGTGCCGCTTGCCGATCATGCCTTCCAGCCCCATTTGGCAGGCCGAGGCCAGCATCGCCTTCGCGTTGCCGCCGTCCAGCGTTTCGCTGAAGCGGACATTATCCGAACCATTCGGGTTGTCTTTCAGCAGGGTTCGCAACAGCGCGCGCCGTTCACGCAGCGGCACGGTGCGTAAATCGTAGCCGCGGTAATAGGGGACATCGAACAGGTAATAGACCAGCGCTTGCGTGTGCGAGCCGTCGAAGGCCTGTTGCAGGCGCTGGAAGTCGGGCACGCCTTGGTCGTTCAGCGCGACCGCTTCGCCGTCGTACCATCCGGGCGGCAATTTGAGTTTCTTCAGCGCATCGGCCAAGGCCGGCATTTTTTCCGTCCAGTCATTGCCGTTGCGGGTAAATATTTGCAGGCTTCGCGGGGCGATGCGCGTTAGCAGGCGGTAGCCGTCGAACTTGATTTCGTATTCCCAGCCGGACGCATCCGCGGGCGGCGCATCGACCAGCGTCGCCAGTTGCGGCGTCAGCGTCTCGGGTAAAGCGGATTTTTTGGCGCCGGCCGGGAGGCTGTTTGCCGATTTTTTCGCGCTTGTCTTGCTTGCTGCGCCGGTCGCACTTGTCGTTTTAGCCGGCGCTTTTTTGGGCGCGGCGGTCTTGGTTGCGCTGGCTGTGGTTTCCTGCGCCACGCTGTCCGGCATCTCGTCGACGACGCTGAATTGGGCCGCCGGATGCGCGTATTGATCTTTTTCCTTAATGAGCAGCCAGGCTTCCTTTTTTTCGCCCTGCGGTTTCATTCTGACCAGTGCCCACAGGCCGTTCAGTTTATGGCCATGCAGCGTAAATTTCAGATGCCCCTCTTTATAGCCTTTGGCCGCATCGCCGACCGGTTCCCACGTACCCTTATCCCAGATGATCACCTTGCCGGCGCCGTATTGTCCGGCCGGAATCTGCCCTTCGAAGGTGTTATACGAAATCGGATGATCCTCGACGTGCACGGCCATGCGCTTATCGGCCGGATCCAGGCTCGGGCCTTTCGGCACCGCCCAGCTTTTCATCGCGCCGTTCAGCTCGATCCGAAAGTCGTAATGCAGCCGAGTGGCCCAATGCTTTTGAATAACGAATGCCCCCGCGCCGATGCTGTGCTGGCCTGGCGACGACGGCTCCGGTGTGATGTTGAAATTGCGCTTTGCTTTATATTTCTCCAGCGTATCGACCATGGCGCACACCTCTTCAGGCGGATTTGCGTTTATCGGATTTGGCGTGCAATGCGCCGGGGCCGGTGGGCTTGCGTGAGGCGCCTGCTTTGGTTGCGGCGGCGGGATGCTTGGCGGCGGGGCGTTTATTGCCGGCTTTGCTCTTCACCGGTTTCGACGCGGTTGCCGCAGCCGCCGCGGATGATGCTGGCTTGGCCGCCTCAGCCGATCCCGCGCCCGGCGCGCGCTTGCCAAGGCTGCGCTGCAGCATTTCGGTCAGATCATAGATATTTGCGCCGCCCGTCGCGGCCTGTGTCTCTTCCGGCTCCGCGACTGCGGTGATATCGCCCGCTTTCACCTTTTGATCGACCAGCGCGAGTATCTGATCCTTGAACGTGTCGGCGAAATCCTCGGGACGCCATTTGCCGCTCAATTCGTTGACCAGCTGTTGGCCCATCTGCAATTCCCGCGCCGACAGCGACGGGGCCTTGCTGCCTTCGCCCGGCAGATTCAGCTCGTCCCAGGTACGGACCTCATCGCCCCAGCGCAGCAAATCCAGCACCAGCGCCGGCCCCACTGCGGCCAGCAGCGCCAGATGCTGCTTGGTTTGAATCACGACTTTCGCGACGCCCACCTTATGCGTCTTGCGCAACACCTCCCGCAGCAGCGTATAAACCTTGTCGGCCTTGTTGATTGGCGCGATGTAATACGGCCGTTCCAGATAAATGAAGGGGATATCGTCGGCATCGACGAAGACTTCAATGTCTATCGTTTGGGTGGCCTTCGGATAAGCCGATTTGATCTCTTCGGCCGACAGCACCACGTATTGCCCGTCTTCGTATTCGATGCCCTTGACGATGTTTTCGGAAGACACTTCCTTTCCGGTGCGCTTGTTGATGCGCTTGTAGCCGACCGGGTCCATGGTTCGCTTGTCGAGCCAATTGAAATCCAGACTCTGTTCGGCGGTGGCCGAATGCAGCGCGATCGGGATATGCACCAGCCCGAACGAAATCGCGCCCTTCCATATCACGCGTGTACTGGACCCGGCCATGGCGCTCTCCTATCGATCTTAACCATTTTCGATCCTCTTATTATTCGTGATCGCATTTACTGCGCTGTAGGACGGAGGCTCAAAAATGTGTAGGTGGTATGAGGAAAGCGATATAAGGGATTTCCGGAAGGTAGTTTTGTTTAGTGTCAAATAGTTGCAAAAGGTTGTTTTTCGGATTACTATGCTACCAACTTACCGGGGGAAACAATCATGGCAATCGCATTGAAGTTATCGGACGAACTGATTGATCTAGCAAAGCCGCACGCTGCCGCAGAGCATCGTTCTGTGCCGAAGCAAATTGAATACTGGGCGCGACTTGGCAAAGCGGTCGAAGACAACCCGGAATTACCGCTCCAGTTCATTAAGGACACGTTGCTTGCGGTTGCGGAGGCAAATGCAGGCCAACTTTCTGACTACAAGTTTGGTGCGTGATGCCGCTTAAAGTTATGAGTACGCCGTCTTTTAACCGTGTTGTGAAGAAATTACACGAGAGAGACAAAAAAGTCGTTGATAAAGCAGTGGGTGGAATTGCTGTTGATCCAACAATCGGTGAAGAAAAGAAGGGCGATTTGGCTGGAATATTTGTACACAAGTTCAAAGTCAACAAGCAGGAGGTATTGTTGGCTTACCGACTGCAGCCGAACAAATTTAAGCCACAAGAGCTTGTCTTGTTAAGTTTGGGTTCGCACGAAAATTTTTACAGCGAAATGAAGCGCTAGAAATTGGCGCTTCTCAGTATGCCGTTCAGTTAAGGCGGCGTCAGGTGGGGTGTGGCGCGATGTTGTGCGCAGTGA
>JAQGNR010000229.1 GCA_028291765.1 Herbaspirillum sp. | reverse complement strand
CTGCGCCGGCGCGTGCTTACGGGAGGAGGTTGCGAAATGAAGGGCATCTGGCGGCCTGTAGCGGATGTTGGTGCGCAGTGAGGTAAAGGAGGGAGGGGGCCGCAGGCCGCCGGAAGGACACGAACGGAGCACAAACATCCGCTACAGGCCGCCTGATGCCCTTCATTTCGCAACAGTCTGGGGGCGAGATGTTGCGAACTACTGTTTATTTGGTGAGTAAATCCGGTGCAATCACGGCGCGCAAATAGGTGCCGGTGACATTATTGCGTTCGTGTTGCGCGAACCACCAGACATTGGCTTTGCGTAGCGACAAGTCCTGTTTTTCCATTCCCAGCAGCAGTGCGGCAATGTGCCCCAGCGCCGGTTGATGGCCAACGATCAGCACCGATTCCCGGCTGTCCGGCCAATGTGCCGCGGCGAGGATTTGTTCCGCTGTCGCCTCCGGCGCCAGATCGGGATGCACTTTGAATTTTCTGCCGAGCGCTTCAGCCGTTTGCACTGTCCGCATCGCCGGGCTGACCAGAATGCGGCAGCTGCCCGGCAGATTGCGATCTAGCCAGTCGGCTACTTTCCAGGCTTGTTTATGCCCTTTGCCGGTTAACATCCGGCCTTCGTCGGGTTCGCCCGCTTCCGCTTCCGCATGCCGCCAAAGGATCAGTTCCATTATTGTGTTTCCGGGTCGATCGACGGCGCGCCGAGGATTTTGGCCAGATCGTCTTGTGCGCTGTAGGGAACCTGTTTGGGACGCAACTCGCGTTTGATATAGCTGCCGTTTGGCTCCAGATGCCAAGCGTGGGTATTGTCTTTCAGGTAGGGATGCAGGCCTTCGCTGATGACCCGCTTTTTCAAGGCCGGATCGAGTATCGGGAATGCGACTTCGATGCGGCGGAACAGGTTGCGATTCATCCAGTCCGCGCTGGCCAACCGCACGTCATGCGCCAGATCGTTGCGGAAATAATAGATGCGGGTATGTTCCAGGAAGCGCCCGATGATGGAACGCACTTTGATGTTTTCCGACAGGCCCGGTACGCCCGGACGCAGCGCGCAGGCGCCGCGCACGATCAGATCGATCTTGACGCCTTTGGCGGAGGCGGCGTAAAGCTCGCGGATGACCGATTCGTCCAGCAGCGCATTCATTTTCGCAATGATGCGGGCGGGGCGGCCTTCGTTTGCAATCGCGGCTTCATTGCGAATGGCGCGGATGATTTCTTTTTGCAGCGCAAATGGCGCCAGCCACAGGTACTCCAGTTTTTTCGGCTTGGTCAGGCTGGTTAGGTGAATGAATACTTCATTGACCTCCGCGGTGAGCTGCGGGTGGGCGGTCAACAGGCCGAAATCGGTATAGAAACGGGTGGTATTCGGATGGTAATTGCCGGTGCCAAGATGCGCGTAGCAAACCA
Source organism: Herbaspirillum sp. (assembly GCA_028291765.1). GTDB lineage: Bacteria > Pseudomonadota > Gammaproteobacteria > Burkholderiales > Burkholderiaceae_D > Herbaspirillum. Next base: position 16,586 of record JAQGNR010000229.1, on the reverse strand, counting down.
GTTCGCCTGCTTCGCGGCGGATCACCAGCGCCAGCTTGGCATGCGTTTTCAGGCCGACTACGCCGTAGACAACCTGGGCCCCGGCGTGCTCGAGCTTATCGGCCCAGTTGATGTTGGCCTCTTCGTCGAAACGCGCCATCAATTCGACGATGACGGTCACTTCCTTGCCCTGCTGGGCGGCATAGATCAGCGCTTCCATCAGGTCCGAATTCATGCCGGTGCGATAGATGGTTTGCTTGATAGCGACGACGTCCGGGTCGCGCGCCGCGGTGCGGATGAAATCGACCACCGGCTGGAACGATTGGAACGGATGATGCAGCAGCACGTCGCGCGTGCTCAGCAGCTCGAAGATATTTTCGTTGCCCAACTGGGCCGGCATGCTTTGGTAGAACGGCGGGAAGCGCAGCGCCGGCTGATGGACGTGATCGACAATTTCGGACAGGCGCACCATATTCACCGGCCCGTCGACGGCATACAGGCGATTGCGGTCGATCGAAAACTGGTTGAGCAGGAAGTCGGATAGATGCGCAGGGCATCGATTGCTGACTTCGAGCCGCACCGCGACGCCGAACTGGCGGCTGTGCAATTCGGTTTGCAAGGCCTGGCGCAGGTTTTTGACTTCTTCTTCATCGACCCACAGATCGCTGTTGCGGGTGACCCGGAACTGCGAATAGGCGGTGACTTCGCGGCCGGTGAACAGTTCGTCCATGTGCGCATGAATCACCGAGGACAGCAGACAGAAGCTGGTGCCGCCCTTCTCGGATAGTTCGTCCGGCAGCTTGATGACCCGCGGCAGCACCCGCGGCGCTTTGAGGATGGCGATGGCGGTGCCGCGTCCGAATGCGTCTTTGCCGGATAGTTCTACGATGAAATTGAGACTTTTATTCTGTACCTGCGGAAACGGATGCGCCGGGTCCAGGCCGATCGGCGTGAGCAAAGGACGTACATATTGGTCGAAATAATTCTTGACCCATGCCGCCTGGCGCTCGTTGCGGTCGTCGTGACGTAGTAATCGGATGCCGTTGGCAGCCAGTTGCGGCAGTACTTCGGTATTGAGTACGGCATATTGCCGCGCCACGATCTGGTGGCATTCGGCATTGGTGCGTTCCAGCGCTGCGGCCAGAATCGGCGGGTCGATGTGCTCGCCTTCGATACGGTTGGCCAGCAGGCTGGCGATCCGCACTTCGAAAAATTCGTCCAGATTATTACTGACGATGCAAAGATACTTCAATCTTTCCAGTGCCGGAATCGAGCTGTCTTCGGCTTGCGCCAGTACCCGCCGGTTAAATGCCAATTGGGATAGTTCGCGGTCAAGATAGATCGCCGAAGGACGCGGTTCAATCACGGACACGATTTCTTCGGTCTTCATTTTCTTGTTCATTTGACAAGCCTAAGGGCGGAGCAGTGATTTTGGAGTGTAGGGATGGAATATGACAGCTTAATGACAGATAATTGCATTTTCCTACGAATTGTCTATGAAACAAAGATGCTACCAAGAAATATATGCGGGCTGAGAAAGTCATAAAGTTGTCACAATAGGTGGTTACAGTTCACCGCGTTACTTTTGTTACTTTTATCAATCCTTGGGAGCAAAACATGCGTTTGAATCAAATTCTAAAGTCAACGGCTGTCGCAGTTTGCAGCACGTTGGCGTTTTCGGCTGCGCAAGCTGCTGATATCACCGGCGCAGGATCTTCCTTTGTCTACCCTGCTTATTCTAAATGGGCTGAGTCCTACAAAGCGGCTACCGGCAATAACCTGAACTATCAATCGATCGGTTCCGGCGCAGGCATCAAGCAAATCGAAGCCAAGACAGTCGATTTCGGCGCATCGGATATGCCTCTGGCGACTGCCGATCTGGAGTCGAACGGCCTGACACAATTCCCGGCAATCGTCGGCGGTGTGACGGTTGTAGTCAATCTGGATGGCGTCAAGCCAGGCGAGTTGAAATTGACCGGCCCAGTGCTGGCTGACATCTATGGCGCAAAGATCACTAAATGGAACGATAAGGCCATCGCTGCTCTGAATCCTGGCGTCAAATTGCCGGATGATGATATTACTGCTGTTTATCGTGCCGACTCTTCGGGTACAACGTATGTTGTTACCAGCTACATGTCGAAGGTTAGCCCTGAGTTCAAGGCAGCTATCGGCGCCGGCACTGCCGTCAAGTGGCCTGCTGGTATCGGCGGCAAGGGTAACGAAGGTGTTGCCGCCAACGTTCAAAAGATCAAGGGCGCGATCGGTTACGTGGAATATGCCTATGTCAAAGAAAATAAAATGACATACACACAACTGAAGAATGCCGATGGCGTCTACGTTTCGCCTGATGCAGCTTCGTTTAAAGCAGCTGCGGCTGCCGGCGAATGGGCTAAAACACCTGGTTTCGCTGTAGACTTCACAAACGCAGCAGGCAAGGGCAGCTGGCCTATCACCAGCGCTTCGTTCATCATCATGCAAAAATCGCAAGATGGTGACGGCGCCAAGGGTAAAGAAGTCCTGAAATTCTTTGACTGGGCACTCAAGAGCGGCGGCGCCGATGCAGCCAAGCTGGATTACGTTGCATTGCCAGCGCCTGTTGTGAAACTGGTTCAGGATTCCTGGAAAGCTAATATCAAAAATAGCAGCGGCAAGGCAATCTGGTAAGCAATCTAGTAATTAAGCAACACTGATGTCTCTGGTTTGCCGCTGTCGTTGCATTGGCAACTGCGGCGGCAAACCACATTAAAGAACGGCTACGCATGAGTGCACAAATTTCGACATCGACTATGCCCAATGATGCTTTATCGGCTAAAACGTCTGCCAGCACTGTGAACTCCGATGCCGCATTGGTAGCCACGATGCGCATACAGCGTATCCAGGATTTCTTCTTTCATAAAATCACGCTGATATTTGCATTGACCGTGCTGTTGATGCTTGGCGGGATTATCGTTTCATTATTCATTGGCGCCTGGCCTGCGTTTCACGCATTCGGCCCCGGCTTCATTACCCGTGTTGAGTGGGATCCGGTCAACGACCAGTATGGCGCTGCGATTGCCATTTTCGGCACGCTGGCGACTTCTATTATTGCTTTATTGATTGCCTTCCCGGTGAGCTTCGGGATTGCCTTGTTCCTGACCGAGATCTGCCCGAGCAGATTGCGTCAGCCGCTGGGTACGGCGGTGGAATTGCTGGCAGGTATTCCAAGTATTATTTACGGCATGTGGGGACTATTTATATTCGCGCCGCTGTTTGCCGAATATGTCCAACCGGTGCTAAAGGCCACGCTCGGTCAAATACCGTTCATCGGCGCGTTGTTCAAGGGGCCCGCGACCGGTATCGGCATCCTTACTGCGGGCCTGATTTTGTCTGTGATGATTATCCCTTTCATCGCTTCCGTGATGCGCGATGTGTTTGAGGTCGTGCCTGCAGTGCTGAAAGAATCCGCTTACGGTTTGGGGTGCACGCGTTGGGAAGTGGTGCGCAAAATAGTGCTGCCTTATACCAAGACCGGTGTGGTTGGCGGCGTGATGCTCGGACTTGGGCGCGCGCTCGGTGAAACGATGGCGGTCACGTTTGTGATCGGTAATGCGCAGCGCTTATCGTGGTCGCTGTTTGCTTCCGGCAACAGCATCGCGTCAACACTGGCCAACGAAATAGCGGAAGCATCTACGCCATTGCATGTGTCTTCACTGTTTGCATTGGGTTTGATCCTGTTCGTGATTACCTTCATCGTGCTGGCTGCTGCCAAGATAATGTTGATGGGCATGACCCGTAAGGAAGGCAGTAAATGAAGCAGGATTTAAAACAGGATCTGAAGCAGGATCAACAGAATGGCTTGAAGCCGGCCATGAACCCGGTCTACCGCGGACGTTTGCTGCGCCATCGCCTGGGCATGCTGTTTTCTTTCCTGGCGATGGCGCTGGGTCTGATTGTATTGATGTGGATCTTGCTGACACTGGTTATCAAGGGCTTCGGTGCACTTAATTTAGGCTTGCTGACGCAAAATACGCCTTCCCCGGGCGGCGACGGCGGCGGTTTGCTCAATCCGATCATCGGTAGCTTGTTGATGGTCGGTATTGCCACGGCGATCAGTACGCCGATCGGTATTCTGGCCGGCATTTATCTGGCCGAGTATGGCGAGGAAAGCAAGCTGGCGCAGACCACGCGTTTTGTGACGGATATCATGTTGTCGGCGCCGTCGGTTGTCATTGGCTTGTTCGTCTATGCGATTTATGTCGCCCATGCAGGGCACTTCTCCGGCTGGGCCGGTACGTTCGCGATTTCGCTGATTGCCATTCCGGTGGTGGTCAGAACCACCGACAACATGCTCAAGCTGGTGCCGGGCAGTCTGCGCGAAGCGGCTTTTTCGCTGGGCGCGCCACGCTGGAAGGTGGCGACCATGATTCGTCTGCGCGCGGTCAAGGCCGGTGTGGTGACGGGCGTGCTGCTGGCTGTGGCGCGGATTTCCGGCGAAACGGCGCCGTTATTATTTACCGCGTTGAATAATCAGTTTTTCAGTACCAATATGAATCGACCGATCGCCAACTTGCCGGTCGTGATCAATCAATTTGCAATGAGTCCCTATACAAATTGGGTCTCGCTGGCTTGGGGCGGGGCCTTATTGATTACCTTTAGCGTGCTGCTCCTGAACATCTTGTCGCGCACATTGTTCAGCCAGAAAATTCCCGGTTAATTTCCAAGAGAATAAACATGATTATGCAAACAGCTGCGGATGATGGCAAACGTCAGAAGCCAACCATTGAAATTGCCAACCTGAATTTCTTTTACGGTAGTTTTCAGGGGCTCAAGAATATCAATCTGGATATTGAAGAGAAAAAAGTAACGGCGTTCATCGGTCCTTCCGGATGCGGTAAATCGACTTTGCTGCGTACTTTCAATCGCATGTACGATCTGTATCCAGGCCAGCGCGCTGAAGGAAAAATCATGTATGGCGGCCGTAATATTCTGGATGCCGGCCAGGATTTGAATATGTTGCGGGCCAGGGTCGGCATGGTGTTTCAGAAGCCGACGCCGTTCCCGATGTCGGTCTACGACAATATCGCCTTCGGCATCCGTCTGTACGAAAACTTGCCGAAAGGCGAAATGGATGAGCGTGTCGAATGGGCGCTGAACAAGGCGGCATTGTGGGGCGAGGTCAAGGATAAGTTGAACAAGAGCGGTTTGTCTTTGTCCGGCGGCCAGCAGCAACGGCTGTGCATCGCACGCGGCGTGGCGGTGAAACCGGAAGTGCTGTTGCTGGATGAGCCGACTTCGGCGCTGGATCCGATTTCCACTGCCAAGGTGGAAGAGTTGATCGGGGAACTGAAGAACGATTACACCATTGCCATCGTGACCCACAACATGCAACAGGCCGCGCGTTGTTCGGACAATACCGCCTATATGTATCTGGGCGAGCTGGTGGAATTCGGCGTGACCGATCAGATTTTCATGAATCCGGCCCGTAAAGAGACGCAAGATTACATTACAGGCCGTTTCGGTTAAGAAACCGGTTAAGAAACCATTACTTATTGACTGAATCAAAGATTCAGTAAGCAGCTATCTCAAGAAGGACAGAAAATGACAGGCGACCACTCTTCGAAACAATACGATACCGATCTTGAAGCGATTCGTTCCAAGGTGCAGTTGATGGGCGGTCTCGTCGAGCGTCAGTTTGAGGAGGCGATGGGATCGTTTCGCGTCGGCGACAACGAACAGGCCGAACGCGTCATCGCGGCAGACGAAGTAGTGAACCGTCTGGAAGTTGAACTGGACGATGCATGCAGCCACCTGATCGTGCGCCGTCAACCGACTGCCAACGATCTGCGGGTCGTGATGGCAACCATCAAGATCATCACCGATCTGGAACGCGTCGGCGACGAAGCGACCAAGATCGCGCGCACTTCGCTGCATCTGCATAAACGCGGCGTCGGCCTGGTCGCCCATTACGAAACAGTGCGTTCGATTGCTGATCTCGCCAGCGATATGCTGCGCGGCTCGCTCGATGCGCTGGCGCGTCTGGACGAAAAGCAGGCGCGCGATCTGATTGCGCACGACGCCATCATCGATCATGGCTTCCGTAACATTACCCGTAATCTGGCGACGTTCATGATGGAAGATCCGCGCACCATTTCGACCTCGATCGATACGATGTGGGTGGCCAAGGCGATTGAACGGATTGGCGATCATGCCAAGAACATTGCCGAATACGTGATTTATGTGGTGGAAGGCAAAGATATCCGCCATAGCGGCGATTACGCTGCCACGGAAAAGACACCCGGCGCCGGCGCTTAATGCAATGACGACCACTATTCTGATTGTCGAAGATGAGTCCTCGATTGCCGAACTGATTGCCTTTACGCTTGAAGAAGCCGGCTGGACACCATTCGTCGTCAGTACGGCCGCTGCTGCCTGGGAATTTGTGCAGCAACGTACACCGCAGCTAGTGGTGCTGGATTGGATGTTGCCGGACGGCACTGGCATGCATCTGCTGTCCAAAATCCGCGGCGACCGTCAGTTGCAGCAGATGTCGGTCATCATGCTGACGGCTAAAAGCATGGAAGAAGATAAGCTGGCCGGTTTGGATAACGGCGCCGACGACTATATTACCAAGCCGTTTTCGCCGCGTGAGCTGACCGCACGGATCAAGGCGCTGATGCGTCGTAAAAGCCCGGAGCATGCGCAGGACGTCATGGTGGTGGGGCCGATTACCCTCGATCCGGCCAGCTTTTCAGTTTCTTTGCATGACAATAAGATCGAGATCGACTTTGCCGAATTCAAATTACTGAAGTTTTTCCTGGCTCACCCTGGAAGAGTGTTCTCCCGCAGTCAATTATTGGATAAAGTGTGGGGAGATCATGTCGTGATCGAGGAGCGCACTGTCGATGTGCACGTACTTCGCCTGCGCAAGTGTCTGCAGGATGCGGAATATCTGATCAAGACAGTGCGTAGCGTGGGTTACATGCTTTCGGAAAAATAAATAAATGAACCCTCAGTTGTTGTTTTGGGTGCCCGCAGTATTACGGGCGTTGTTGTTTGCCGCCGCGGATTGCGCAGTGTGGTGGATTGCCGGGATCGAGATTGCGCTGGTAGTGGGTATCCTCGGTATCGCTCTGCTGGCGTTTACCCAATTGCATTATCTGTATCGTCTCAGTATATGGCTGGATAATCCGGATCAGGAAAAATTACCCGACGGCTGGGGCGCCTGGACCGATATTTTTGCGCGCCTGTATCGTTTGCGGCGCGATGACGAAAAAAATCAGACCGAATTAACCGAATGGCTGGCGCGCTTTCGTCAGGCCATGCATCTATTGCCGGATGGCGTTGTCATCATGGACGATGTGCTGTTTCTGGAGTGGTGCAATCCGGCGGCGCAGACGCATTTGGGGCTGGAGCTGGCGCGCGATAAAGGCATGCGGGTCACCAATCTGATCCGCAATCCGGCGTTTATCGATTACATCATTCTCGGCCGCTACGAGCAGCCGCTGACCTTGAGCCTGCATAACCGCAAGCTGATCGTGCATATTATTCCGTTCGAAAACCGGCGCCAGATTGTCGTCACGCATGATGCGACCGAATCGGAACGGATCGATATGATGCGGCGCGATTTCATCGCCAACGCTTCCCATGAGCTGCGCACGCCGCTGACGGTGATCAATGGTTTTCTCGAAATTGCGCTGGCCCAGCCGAATCTGGACCCGCAGGTGCGCAAGTCGCATCTGCAACTGATGACCGAGCAGGGCAAGCGCATGCAGGGCTTGATCGGCGATATGTTGACCTTGACGCGACTGGAATCGATCGATTATCCGATGCGGCCCGAGCGGGTGCATATCCGGCCGCTGCTGGAGGGGATTCTGGAAGAAGCCAATGCATTGTCGAACGGCCGGCACGCCATTACGCTGCAAGTCGAGGGGCCTGATATGAAGGGCAGCGTTGATGAGTTGCGCAGCGCATTCAGCAATCTGGTGTCGAATGCGGTGCGTTATACACCTAATGGCGGGAAAATCGCGCTCAGTTGGCAGGAAAACGCCAGCGGTCTGGTATTCGCGGTGCAGGATAACGGTATCGGTATTGCGACCGAGGATATTGCCCGTTTGACCGAACGCTTTTATCGTGTGGATAAAGGCCGGTCGCGCGAAACGCAGGGGACCGGGCTGGGTTTGGCAATCGTCAAGCATGTATTGCTGCGGCATTCGGCGACACTGGTGATTGAATCGAAGCAGGCGCAGGGTAGTAAATTCATGGCTGTATTTCCGGCGGCTTCGACGATTTAAGGCAACGCTGATGAAGTGCCATGGGCAGCCGGGCCGCCAGGCGGGCTGTAGCGGATGTTTGTGCTCCGTTCGTGTCCTTCCGGCGGCCTGCGGCCACCTCCCTCCTTTACCTCACTGCGCACAAACATCCGCCACAGCCCGCCTGACGGCCTGACTGCGCATAGCACTTCATCAGCGTTGCCTTAAGCCGGAGGATCGCCTATCCTCGCATCGGCTACAATGGCCCCTCCGCGTAATCCGCGCGCTATTTCCAGATTGCAATGACTCCAGTTTCTTTTTTCCGCAGCGCCTCTCTGGCGCTGGCCGGCGCCGTTCTGAGCGCTTGTTCAATGTTGACTTCACCGCCCGCGCCGCCGCTCACACGCGCGGCGGAAGTTGCGCCTGCGATTGCCCAAAAACCGATCAGGATTGCTTTGGTATTGGGTGGCGGGGCTGCGCGGGGTTTCGCCCATATCGGCGTGATCAAAGCGCTTGAATCGCAGGGGATCAAGCCCGACATTGTCGTCGGCACCAGCGCCGGCAGTCTGGTTGGCGCACTGTATGCCGCCGGCAATAATGGATTTGCGCTGCAAAAGATGGCGCTGAGCATGGACGAAGCGGCTATCTCGGATTGGTCGGTGCCATTTTTTGCCAAGGTCGCCGGCGTATTGAAGGGCGAAGCGATTCAGCAATACGTGGACCGGAGCGTCAATAATGTGCCGATCGAAAAATTGAAGATATCCTTTGGCGCGGTAGCGACCGATTTGAACAGCGGCAAGCCGATTTTGTTTCAGCGTGGCGATACCGGGTTGGCAGTACGTGCATCGTCTGCCGTGCCGGGCGTATTTCAATCGGTCAAGATCGGGACGCACCAATATGTCGATGGCGGTCTGGTAGCGCCGGTGCCGGTGCATTTTGCACGGGAAATGGGAGCGGATTTTGTGATTGCGGTGAATATTTCGGCGCAGCCGGATGTGCAGGCAGCGACCAGTTCGGTCGATGTGATGCTGCAATCTTTTGCCATCATGGGACAGAGTATTAATTACTATGAATTGCAGGATGCCGATGTGGTGATTACGCCCGAACTCGGCAATATGCGGGGCAATGACTTTACCGGACGCAATAATGCGATTTTATTGGGCGAGCAGGCCGGAATGGCTGCGATTGCCGAGATCCGGCGCAAGCTCAATGCAAAACGCGCTCAGTAGAGCGCGTTTTCGATAAGTTGCCGAAGTTGCCGAAGCAAGCGATCATTCTTGCGGTTCGGGCGCGTCCGGATCGATGATGCGGCGCGCGCCGTTGAAACGTTTTTTCCAGTACTCGATGTTCATGCTTTCAATCCGCACTTCTCCGCCGGTAGAGGGGGAATGGATGAATTTGGAATCGCCCAGATAAATACCGACATGGGAAAAGCCGCGGCGCAGGGTGTTATAGAACACCAGATCGCCAGGTTTCAAATCATGGCTATCGACTTTTTCGCCGACCCGGCTGATTTCCGCAGAAGTGCGCGGTAAATCGGTGCCCAATGCGGCTTTGAAGACATATTGCACCAAACCGCTGCAATCCAAGCCGCGGTCCGGGGTATTGCCGCCGTATCGGTATTTAATGCCGAGCATGCTCATTGCTTCAACCGCCAGGTCCGATGCCTGGCTGGTGACGTGGTCGGTCATGTCTTGTAATTTTGCTAACGCTCTTTGCGTTTTGCTTTGCGGTGCTTGTGCGGGGATCGCTTCGTAGCTCAGTGCAGCATGGCTGGCCCATAATCCGGCGGCCAAGACGCCAGCTTGCGCTAGAATTCTGATTCGGATTAAAGGCAGTTTTAAGCTCATTATTGGTGCGTTTTTATTGACGATAGAGGAATGTAATTGATGCGGCAGAATGTGTCCATTGGAAAATAGTAACAAGCAAGAAAGGTTCCATGCGTTTTTGTAGGTCCTATTCCTATTTTTGCGCAAGACAAACCAAAAATCCGTACAATCACGATTCAAATTTTGATAGGGAAAAATGATGCAAACCAGGACATTCCTGACGTTCGATGATGTGAAAAAAATTGCTGCTGCGGCTGAGGTCGAAGCAAAGGCGAATAATTGGGCGGTTGCGATTGCGATCGTCGATGCCGGCGGTCATTTGATGTGGTTTCAACGGCTCGATGGCGTTGCACCCATATCGTCCACGATTGCACCGGCAAAGGCGCGGTCGGCAGCGTTAGGTTGCAGGGAAAGCAAGATTTATGAAGATATCGTCAATAACGGCCGGTTTTCCTTTTTGAGCGTGCCTGGCGACTTTGCCTTCCTCGAAGGTGGCGTGCCGATCATGGTCGACGGTTATTGCGTTGGTGCGGTAGGCGTTTCCGGCGTTAAATCGGCCGAAGATGCACAAATCGCCAAAGTCGGCATCGCTGCGCTGGCGTAGTTCAGGTAATAGAAGGGAAAAGAAGGGGAGGCTGCGTAAATGGTGTAAGCGTGGCGTGAGCGTGGTGTGAGCGTGGTGTGAGCATCGAGTCGTTTAATCAGTCTTCCTGATTGTCTGGGTGGGGGGTTCTAGGCTATAATCGTTCGGTTTAGCTAATTTTATTCCGCCCCTAGCGCATACCACTTCCATATCGTCTTAAAAAGACTTAAAAACGTTCGTCCGGATTGTCGTCAATCATTAAGACAAGGCCGGGTCGAAGCTTGATAACGGTCATTCTGGCGCAGCTAGCGGCGGTAACAACATCAGGAGTTACCCTTGCTGCCATTTCTATCTGGCCCCACCGTTCCCGCTATCCTCGCGTTAGCTGACGGAACGATTTTCCAGGGAATTTCCATCGGCGCTGTCGGCCAGACTACCGGCGAAGTCGTATTCAATACGGCAATGACCGGCTATCAGGAAATCCTCACCGATCCCAGCTACAGCCGCCAGATTGTCACCCTTACCTATCCCCATATCGGCAATACCGGTATCAACACCGAAGATATTGAAGCCGGCCGCATTCATGCCGCCGGTTTGATTATCAAAGACTTGCCGCGTCTGGTTTCCAATTTCCGCAGTACCCAAACACTGGGCGATTATCTGACCCAGGGCAATATTGTCGCCATCGCGGGCATCGATACCCGTATGTTGACGCGCATTTTGCGTGAGAAGGGCGCTCAGAGCGGTGCGATTGTTGCCGGCGAATCCGATATTGCCGCAGCAACTGCCGAGGCATTGGCGGCCGCGCGCGCATTTCCCGGCCTGGCAGGCATGGATCTGGCGAAAGAAGTCTCGACCAAGCAAGCTTACAACTGGACCGAAACCGAGTGGCAGCTCGGTCGCGGCTATGGTCAGCAGATCACGCCGAAATATCATGTGGTGGCGTTCGATTACGGTGTCAAATTCAATATTTTGCGGATGCTCGCACAGCGCGGTTGCAAAATCACCGTGCTGCCGGCGCAAGCCAGCGCTGCTGATGCGCTGGCGCTTAATCCGGACGGTATTTTCCTGTCCAACGGCCCCGGCGATCCGGAGCCTTGCGACTACGCCATCGCGGCCACCAAGGAACTGATCGAACGCGGCATTCCGACGTTCGGCATCTGCCTCGGCCATCAGATCATGGGGCTGGCATCCGGCGCCAAAACGCTGAAGATGAAGTTCGGCCATCACGGCGCGAATCATCCGGTGCAGGATCTGAACACCAAACAAGTACTGATTACTTCGCAGAACCACGGCTTTGCCGTCGATGTGGCCACGTTGCCGGCAAATTGCCGCGTCACGCATGTGTCGCTGTTCGATGGTTCGCTGCAGGGTTTTGCCCGTACCGATAAACCCGCGTTCTGCTTCCAGGGCCATCCTGAAGCATCGCCCGGACCGCATGACATTGCCCCGCTGTTCGATCAATTCGTGGCAATGATGGAGAACCACAAAAATGCCTAAGCGTACCGATATTAAAAGCATCCTGATCATCGGCGCCGGTCCGATCATTATCGGCCAGGCTTGCGAATTCGATTATTCCGGCGCACAGGCTTGCAAGGCTTTGCGCGAAGAAGGTTACAAAGTCATTCTGGTCAACAGTAATCCGGCCACGATCATGACCGATCCGGAAATGGCCGATGTCACGTATATCGAGCCGATTACCTGGCAAGTGGTCGAACGCATTATCGCCAAGGAAAAGCCGGATGCGATCCTGCCGACCATGGGCGGCCAGACGGCGTTGAACTGCGCACTGGATTTGCATCATAACGGCGTGTTGACCAAATACGGCGTTGAATTGATCGGCGCTTCACCCGAGGCGATCGACAAAGCGGAAGACCGCTCCAAGTTCAAGGATGCGATGACCAAAATCGGTCTCGCTTCAGCCCGTTCCGGTGTGGCGCACTCGCTTGAACAAGCGTGGGGCGTGCAAAAAGGACTCGGCTTTCCGGTCATTATTCGTCCGTCGTTTACGATGGGCGGCACCGGCGGCGGCATCGCCTACAACGCGGAAGAATTCGAAACCATCTGCAAGCGCGGCCTGGAAGCATCGCCGACCTCCGAACTGTTGATCGAAGAATCGCTGATCGGCTGGAAAGAGTATGAAATGGAAGTCGTGCGCGATAAGGCCGACAACTGCATCATCGTTTGTTCGATTGAAAATCTGGACCCGATGGGCGTGCATACCGGCGACTCGATTACGGTAGCGCCGGCGCAAACGCTGACTGATAAGGAATATCAGATCATGCGTAATGCATCGCTGGCGGTATTGCGTGAAATCGGCGTCGATACCGGTGGCTCGAACGTGCAGTTTTCGGTCAATCCGGCCGATGGCCGCATGATCGTGATCGAAATGAATCCGCGCGTGTCGCGCTCGTCGGCGCTGGCTTCGAAGGCCACCGGTTTCCCGATCGCCAAGATCGCCGCCAAGCTGGCGGTCGGTTTTACGCTGGATGAATTGCGCAATGAAATTACCGGCGGCGCGACGCCGGCATCGTTCGAGCCATCGATCGATTATGTCGTCACAAAAATCCCCCGTTTCGCATTTGAGAAATTCCCGCAAGCCGATGACCATTTGACGACGCAGATGAAGTCGGTCGGCGAAGTGATGGCCATCGGCCGCACCTTCCAGGAGTCGTTCCAGAAAGCCTTGCGCGGTCTGGAAGTCGGCGTCGACGGTTTGAATGAAAAAACCACCGATCATGAAACCATCAAGGAAGAGCTGGGCGAGCCGGGACCAGAGCGCATCTGGTATGTCGGCGATGCATTCGCGCAGGGGTTTTCGCTGGAAGAAGTGCATCAATTGACGCATATCGATCCATGGTTCCTGTCGCAGATCAAAGAAATCGTCGATATCGAACTGTGGCTGGAAAAAACCCAGACGCTGGATGCGCTGAACAAGGATATGTTGTTCCAGCTGAAGCAAAAAGGTTTTGCCGATCGTCGCCTGGCCAAGTTGCTCAAGACGACCGATACGGCGATACGCAGCAAGCGCTGGGAGCTCAATGTGCGCCCGGTCTACAAGCGTGTCGATACCTGCGCCGGTGAGTTCTCGACCAATACCGCTTATATGTATTCGACCTATGAGCAGGAATGCGAATCGAAGCCGACCGATAAAAAGAAAATCATGGTGCTGGGCGGCGGTCCCAATCGTATCGGACAGGGCATCGAATTCGATTATTGCTGCGTGCATGCAGCGCTGGCAATGCGTGAAGACGGCTATGAAACGATCATGGTCAACTGCAATCCGGAAACCGTATCGACCGATTACGATACCTCCGATCGCCTGTATTTCGAATCGCTGACGCTGGAAGATGTGCTCGAAATTGTCGACAAGGAAAAACCGGTCGGCGTCATCGTGCAGTACGGCGGTCAGACGCCATTGAAGCTGGCGCTGGACCTGGAAGCCAACGGCGTGCCTATCATCGGGACCTCGCCCGACATGATCGATGCGGCTGAAGATCGTGAACGTTTTCAGCAGCTGTTGCAGAAGCTGGCTTTGCGTCAACCGCCGAACCGTACTGCCCGCACCGAGGAAGATGCGTTGCGTCTGGCGCAGGAAATCGGTTATCCGCTGGTGGTGCGGCCTTCTTATGTATTGGGCGGCCGGGCGATGGAAATTGTGCACGAACAACGTGATCTGGAGCGCTATATGCGTGAAGCGGTCAAGGTGTCGCATGATTCGCCGGTGTTGCTGGATCGCTTCCTCAACGATGCGATCGAAGTCGATGTCGATTGCATTTCCGATGGCGAACATACCTTTATCGGCGGCGTGATGGAGCACATCGAGCAAGCCGGTGTGCACTCCGGCGATTCGGCCTGTTCGCTGCCGCCGTATTCATTGTCGCCGGCGACCATCGATGAATTGAAGCGCCAAACCGCATTGATGGCCAAGGGTCTGAATGTCATCGGCCTGATGAACGTGCAGTTTGCGATTCAGCAGGTAGAGCAGGACGGCAAACTGGAAGACGTCGTGTTTGTACTCGAAGTCAATCCGCGCGCGTCCCGTACCGTGCCGTTTGTCTCAAAGGCGACCGGTCTGCAACTGGCTAAAATTGCGGCGCGCTGCATGGTCGGTCAATCGCTGGCCAGCCAAGGCATTCTCAATGAAGTCGTGCCGCCTTATTTCAGCGTCAAGGAAGCGGTATTTCCATTCGTGAAATTTCCGGGTGTCGATACGATCCTCGGCCCTGAGATGAAATCGACCGGCGAAGTGATGGGCGTCGGGAAAACCTTCGGCGAGGCGTTCGTCAAATCGCAGCTCGGCGCCGGTGTGAAATTGCCGAAGGCGGGCAAAGTGTTTCTCAGTGTCAAGGGCAGCGACAAGCCGCGTGCGGTGCAGGTTGCCAGAGATCTGGTTGCGATGGGTTTTTCAGTTGCGGCGACCAAAGGTACGGCGGCGGCCATCGGCGTTGCCGGCATTCCGGTCACCATGGTCAACAAGGTGGTCGAAGGACGTCCGCATATCGTCGATATGATCAAGAACAATGAAATTGCGTTGGTGATCAACACGGTGGAAGAGAAGCGCACCGCGATTTCCGATTCGGGCGCGATTCGAACTTCGGCTTTGGCGGCGCGGGTGACAACGTTCACCACCATCGCCGGCGCCGAGGCGGCGGTGGAGGGAATGCGTCATCTGGACGCGCTGGATGTGTACGATTTACAAGGCTTGCATAAAGCGATACACTGACCCTCAACAATTCACTTTGCCAAGGTCACAGAGGGCACCCGGGTTTCCGGTGCCCTCTGTGGCTTTTTAACTTGAGCGATATTTATGAACTCGATTCCCCTGACGAAACACGGCGCCGACCTTCTGAAAGAAGAGTTGCATCGTTTGAAAACCAAAGAACGTCCTGCAGTCATCAGCGCGATCGCTGAGGCGCGCGCGCATGGCGATTTGTCTGAAAACGCGGACTATGATGCAGCTAAAGAGCGGCAGAGTTTTATCGAAGGCCGCATTGCCGATATCGAAGGCAAGTTGGGCGCGGCATTGATCATCGATCCGACCACGCTGAGTGCGGACGGCCGCGTGGTGTTCGCATCGACCGTCGATCTGGAAAATCTGGAAACCGGCGAGAAAGTAACTTACCAGGTGGTCGGCACCGACGAGGCCGATATCAAGGATTCAAAAGTGTCGGTGACCTCGCCGATTGCACGGGCATTGATCGGCAAGAGCGCCGGTGACGTGGTCGGCGTCGAGGCGCCGGCGGGACTGCGCGAATATGAAATTCTGGAAGTGCGCTATATATAAAAACCGCGATAATTAAAGCGATAACGTCGATGATGTTGATAACGGCGTTTCAACCACGCAATAATTACGGTTTAACGATCTATAAATCCGGCCGATCAGCCGGATTATTTTTTTCCGAGCGATGATTTTTTTGCGCTTTTCTGGCGCGGTTTGGCACGTTTGATTGAGCCGCCCGCGGTGACACGTTCATTTCCCTTGACCATGACTTTTGTGACAGACGGCCGTTTGGTGCCGCTGGCGCTCGGTTTGACGATGGTGACTTCGCGCATGCCGCGCCCGCTAGTGACGGTGCGTTCCGCGCCGGCTTCCGGTTTCGGACGGTAAATAATCAACAGCTTGCCGATATGCTGAATTGGAAAGGCGGATAATTTGTCACAAATAGTTTCGTACATGCCGACACGGGCTTCGCGGTCGTCGCCGAAGACGCGAACCTTGATCAGGCCGTGCGATTTCAGGCTGGAATCGATTTCTTTCAGTACCGTCGGCGTCAGGCCGTCTGCGCCGATCATCACGACTGGATTGAGCGCATGCGCTTCGGAACGCAGTTCGCTGCGTTCGGCGGGTGTAAGTTTCAACATGAAAATCCTCTAAAAACGGTATTCTACGCGAATGGCAAAGAACAAATTAAACAAAAACTGGCTGCATGATCATATTAATGATCCCTATGTGAAGCTGGCGCA
>JAQGNR010000173.1 GCA_028291765.1 Herbaspirillum sp. | reverse complement strand
GGCCATTGCCCGCTGGGCGGCGCAAATCGCGCACTTGCGTACCTTAGGCAAGGAAGTGGTGCTGGTGACTTCGGGCGCTGTGGCCGAAGGCATGCAGCGGCTGGGTTTCGACAAGCGTCCCAGCGGCATCCACGAATTGCAGGCATGCGCCGCCGTCGGCCAGATGGGTCTGGCGCAAATCTACGAATCCAGTTTTGCCAGGCACGATCTGCGCACCGCGCAGGTGTTGCTCACGCACGCCGATCTGGCTGATCGCGAACGCTATCTGAATGCGCGCTCGACGTTGTTTACCTTATTGCGCCTGGGTGTGGTTCCGATCATTAATGAAAACGATACGGTGGTCACCGATGAAATCAAATTCGGCGATAACGACACGCTGGGCGCGCTGGTCGCCAATTTGATCGAAGCCGATGCATTGGTTATCCTGACCGATCAACAGGGTTTGTTTACCGCCGACCCGCGCAAAGATCCATCGGCGACGTTTGTGCATGAGGCGCAAGCGGGCGATCCGGAACTCGAAGCGATGGCCGGCGGCGCCGGCACCGGTATCGGGCGCGGCGGCATGCTGACCAAGATACTGGCGGCCAGACGGGCCGCGGCATCGGGCGCGCATACCGTCATCGCGTCGGGGCGGGAAGAGGATGTCCTGACCCGTCTGGCTGCAGGTGAAGCGCTGGGTACGCAGCTGAACGCGCCGATGGCGCAGTTGACAGCGCGCAAGCAATGGATGGCGGATCATCTGCAAACTGCCGGGAAGGTAACGCTCGATGATGGCGCGGTACGGATGCTGACTACGTCGGGAAAATCCTTGCTGCCGATCGGTGTGACCGGGGTGGCCGGTGCATTTGGGCGTGGCGACGTGATTACTTGCGTGGACCCGAGCGGTCAGGCGGTGGCGCGAGGCATCAGTAATTACGCCAGTTCCGACGCGCGCCGGATTATCGGCCACCCCTCATCAAAGATTTTATCGATACTGGGTTTTTTTGAAGAGCCTGAATTGATTCATCGAGATAATCTGGTACTGCTTTAGTCAGGCGGGACGCTGGCGTAATGCAGGCTAAAAAGGCACACTAACAACGCACGCTAACAACGCACGCTAATACGAATCGGCCCGCATCCACCATGGTGGATGCGGGCCGATTTGTTTTGCTGCCGCGCGGTTAACGGCGATTGACGTCCTGCGTCAGCGATAGCGGCTGCTTGAATTTAATGCGTTTGACAATATCGGGGACTGTGCCGGCAATGATGCTGGTATCGCAAAAATAATCTTTTACCAATGCGGCATGCTGCCGGTTGGCCACTAATTCGGTAATTGGATGCCAGATCGGGTCGCGCGCCAGAACCCAGGTATTGTCTGCCATGCCATAGGCATATTGTTTGCGTTCGTCGGTCGCACAGCGGATGCCTTCGTAGCTGATATTGACGGCGCCCGATTTGCTTTTGCTCACGAGTGTGTAGCGTATGACGCCATCGCCGGCGATCGAAAGCGATTTCTCATCGATAAAGAAGCTCTGCGTTGCAGTCGGCCCGACATAAAACTCCATCAGATTGGCTGTCACGGGTGGCGCCGGTAACTGAAATGCGGATTCTTGCCAAACCTTGGTCTCCGGCTCCACATAGGAGTCCGGCGCAAAACCCTTTGAGACATCCTGGGCAACAGCACTCAGGCTGCATCCGGCCAGCGCGATAAACGCGCATTTTCGGGCCAGTTTGGCGGAGTACAAAGCGGATAGGCGGAAGCGTTTCAGACTGATGGGCATATTTTTTTACTCTTCATGATTGGGTTTCGGCGTTGCATCTGGAATGTCGACAGGCGGTGATTCTGAAGCCGACGCAAGTGCGGCGGGAGGTGGTATTGCCGGCGCTGCGTGCTGCGCCGGCGGACGATGCGACACTGCGCCGGCCTGCGTCCGGCTCAAAAAGCGCGACAGTTCCTGTAAAGCCTGCTGATATACCGCGCGTTTGAATTCGATCACGACATCCAGCGGTACCCAGTAGTCATGCCAGCGCCATGCATCGAATTCGGGATGGGAAGTCAGGCGCAGATTGACGTCGCAATCGCGGCCTATCATGCGCAGTAAAAACCAGATTTGTTTTTGCCCGCGGTAATGACCGCGAATTTCACGCTTGATGAAATGATCAGGGACCTCATAGCGCAGCCAGTCGCGCGTGCGACCGATGATTTTGACGTGCTCCGCCTTCAGACCGATCTCTTCTTCCAGCTCGCGAAACATGGCTTGCTCAGGGGTCTCGCCGTGTTTGATGCCCCCTTGCGGGAATTGCCACGAATGTTCCTTGACGCGCTTGCCCCACCACACTTCGTTCTGGCTATTGATCAGAATAATGCCGACGTTGGGCCGAAAGCCTTCTCGATCGAGCATGTTGTACCTCAAAACTTTCTGCGGCTAGGCGATCCTCAAGCTTAATCGGGTGCGTGGCGGTTGGTGGCCGTCAGCGTGCCCATCCATGCCACGCATTCCGATACGGGAAATTGCGCTTAACAGGCATCAATTGTGCAAAGAGTGAGTCCATCTGCCAGCTAATCCTTTAAAATTAGGATGATTATAACTCTCCTCTTTTAAAAAGAACTCATCGTTATGCGCGCCTCCCGTTTTTTTGTTTCAACGCTTAAAGAAGCACCTTCCGATGCTGAGATCGTCAGCCATAAACTGATGATGCGCGCCGGTATGATCAAGCGCCTCGGGTCGGGAATTTATACTTATATGCCTATGGGCCTGCGGATTATCCGTAAAGTCGAGGCCATCGTGCGCGAGGAAATGAATCGCGCCGGGGCGATTGAAATGCTGATGCCGGTCGTGCAACCGGCTGAACTTTGGCAGGAAACCGGCCGCTGGGACAAGATGGGCGCCGAATTGATGCGCGTGAAAGACCGGCACGGCCGTGATTTCATTATTCAACCGACTTCGGAAGAGGTCGTCACCGATATCGCCCGCAGCGAATTGCGCAGCTATAAACAGTTGCCGATTAATTTTTATCATATTCAAACCAAGTTTCGTGATGAGCGCCGTCCGCGTTTCGGTCTGATGCGGGGCCGAGAATTCACCATGAAAGATGCGTACTCATTCGATCGCGATCTGGAGGGCATGCAGCAATCATATCGGCGCATGTATGACGCTTATGTCCGCATCTTTAATCGTTTCGGTTTGCAGTTCCGTGCGGTGGCAGCCGATAACGGCGCCATCGGCGGTTCCGGTTCGCATGAATTCCACGTGATTGCGGCCACCGGCGAAGATGCGATCGTCTACTGTCCCGATTCGGATTACGCCGCCAATATGGAAGCTGCCGAAGGCGTACCGCAGTCGACCGTTCGCGCCGCGCCAAGCCAGACGCTGACATTGACGCCGACACCGGGCCAGGCGAAATGCGAGCAAGTAGCGGCGTTTCTGAAAGTGCCGCTGGAGCGCACGGTGAAATCGATTGTGCTCAGTACCGACGCACAAGCAGGACAAGCCCGGCAAATCTGGTTGCTGTTGTTGCGTGGCGATCATGAGTTAAATGAAATCAAAGCCGGCAAAGTTCCCGGTCTGGCCGGATATCGTTTTGCTTCCGAAGCGGAAATTATCGAGACATTCGGTACGCCGCCGGGTTATCTGGGACCGATCGGCGCCAAGCTTCCACTCAAAGTGGTGGCCGATCGCAGCGTTGCCAATATGAGCGATTTTGTGTGTGGCGGCAATCAGGTCGATTTCCATTACACGGGCGTGAACTGGGGCCGCGATGTGCCGGAGCCGGAAATATTCGATCTCCGCAATGTGGTCGAAGGCGACCCGTCGCCGGACGGCAAGGGCATTCTGGCGATTCAGCGCGGTATCGAGGTGGGCCATGTATTTCAGCTCGGCAGCGTCTACGCTGAGGCGATGAAGGCGACTTATCTGGACGAGAACGGCAAGCCGCAGCCGTTGCAGATGGGCTGCTATGGTATCGGCATCACGCGTATTCTGGGCGCGGCGATCGAGCAGAATTTCGATGAGCGCGGCATTATCTGGCCAATCTCGTTAGCGCCCTTTGAAGTGGTGCTGTGCCCGATGGGTTATGAGCGCAGTGAGGCCGTCAAAACCGAGATCGAACGGTTGTATGACGCATTAATTGCGGCAGGCATCGATGTGATGCTGGATGACCGCGGTGAACGGCCGGGCGCGATGTTTGCCGATTGGGAGCTGATCGGCGTGCCGCATCGCATTGTGATCGGGGATCGCGGTTTGAAAGAAGGGCAGGTCGAATATCAGGGCCGGCGCGATGCTGCCGCGACTGCCGTGCCGTTGTCGGATGTGTTTACATTTATCCAGAACAAACTAAGTTAAGAAGTTTTGAGTAAGTGTAGCTGGCGGTTCAAGCTTTGGAATAAGACTCGGAACCGTAATTTATTAGGGTGATCATCGACATCCGTAGATTGTGCCGTCAGGTACGCTTAATCAGAGCTTCCTTCAGCCAAACAAAAACGCCCGCATTAGCGGGCGTTTTTGTTTGGCATTCGGGAAACTCCCAAACAGTTATTTCAAATGTGCAGAAATGAGTTTGGTCATTTCAAACATAGTTACTTCTTTTTTGCCGCCAAAGACAGCCTTCAATTTTTCGTCAGCAATGATGTTGCGCTTGTTGGTTGGATTTTGAAGATTCTTTGCCTTGATATATTCCCAGACTTTCTTGGTTACTTCAGTGCGTGGCAACGGTGTCGAACCGACGACTTCGGCCAGGATTGCCGATGGTGTCATCGGCTTCATGAATGCAGCATTTGGTGTGCGGGCGGCA
Source organism: Herbaspirillum sp. (assembly GCA_028291765.1). Taxonomy (GTDB): domain Bacteria; phylum Pseudomonadota; class Gammaproteobacteria; order Burkholderiales; family Burkholderiaceae_D; genus Herbaspirillum. Next base: position 254 of record JAQGNR010000173.1, on the reverse strand, counting down.
GGCTTCGCGGCGGCCTTAGGAGCTGCTTTTTTTGGTGCTGTTTTAGCTGCGGCTGGCTTAGCTGCTGCTGGTTTTTTGGCTGTTACCATCTTTGAGCCTCCTTAATAAGGGACGTAGGTTAAGTTACTTAATTCAATTGCGTTCTCGATCAGACTCACACGCAGCGCTAATAGTGGTGTGGTTTTCATAGCGACGCAAGTGTTTTTTGCTGGATAAATGCGAATACAGCCGGGATTTTACCGTTGGTAACAAGG
>JAQGNR010000167.1 GCA_028291765.1 Herbaspirillum sp. | reverse complement strand
CCTCCAGGTACCGGTAAGACCTTGCTGGCGCGTGCGATCGCCGGCGAAGCCAAGGTGCCGTTCTTCACGATTTCCGGTTCCGACTTCGTTGAAATGTTTGTCGGTGTCGGCGCGTCCCGCGTGCGCGATATGTTTGAAAACGCTAAAAAACATGCACCCTGCATTATCTTTATCGATGAAATCGATGCGGTCGGCCGTCATCGCGGCGCCGGCATGGGTGGCGGTAACGATGAGCGCGAACAGACATTGAATCAAATGCTGGTTGAAATGGACGGCTTTGAAGTCAACTCGGGCGTGATTGTGATTGCAGCGACCAACCGTGCCGACGTGCTCGATAAGGCGCTGTTGCGTCCGGGCCGTTTCGATCGTCAGGTGATGGTCGGCTTGCCCGATATTCGCGGGCGTGAGCAAATCCTGTATGTGCACATGCGCAAAGTGCCTATCGCCACCGATGTCAAAGCCGACATTCTGGCGCGCGGCACGCCCGGTTTCTCCGGTGCGGATCTGGCTAATCTGGTCAATGAGGCAGCATTATTCGCTGCACGCCGTAGCAAGCGATTGGTGGAAATGTCCGATTTTGAAGATGCCAAGGACAAAATCGTCATGGGTCCGGAACGCAAGTCCGCCGTGATGCGCGAAGAAGAGCGCCGCAATACGGCTTATCACGAGTCCGGCCATGCAGTGGTGGCAAAGTTATTGCCGAAGGCCGATCCTGTGCATAAGGTCACGATCATGCCGCGCGGTTTCGCATTGGGTCTGACCTGGCAGTTGCCGGAGCATGATCGCGTCAATATGTATAAAGACAAGATGCTGGAAGAGATTGCCATTCTGTTCGGTGGCCGTATTTCGGAAGAAATTTTCATGCATCAGATGTCGACCGGCGCATCCAACGACTTTGAACGGGCTACCAAGCTGGCACGGGCTATGGTGACGCGTTACGGTATGTCGGAAAGCCTGGGTACGATGGTCTACGAAGATACCGAGCAGGATGCCTATTTCGGCCGTATGTCGGCCAAGACCGTCTCCGAAGCGACACAGCAAAAAGTCGATGCTGAAATCCGCAGCATTCTCGATGCGCAATATGCGTTGTCGCGCAAGCTGCTGGAAGAAAACCGGGACAAAGTGGATGTGATGGCCAAGACGCTGCTCGAATGGGAAACCATTGACGCCGATCAGATCAACGACATTATGGAAGGCAATGACCCGCGTCCGCCGAAGGCAGGGCTTCCTGTCAAAAAAGCGGGCAGCGACAATAAGCCGGAAGATGTTTCGCCGACCGCTACCGCGACGGCCTGATTTTCAACGGTTTTTCGGATAAAGTTCGATCTGTATGCAAGGGTGGGGAGTAATCCTCGCCCTTTTTATTTTTTGGTTCAGGGTTTTCTGTGGTCATCTTTCGAATTTTTCCTCGGAGGTGATCCTTCGATACGGGCTTTGCCCTACTCAGGACGAACGGGTTTTTGTGAGAGTTTTAAAGAAAACCGTTCGTCCTGAGTAGGGCAAAGCCCGTATCGAAGGATCACCTCAACAGGCAAAATTTAAAGAATTTTAAAAGTACCCACACAAAGCCAGAAGAACCTCCATTTTCAAGCTTCATGTCTAAAAAATTCCTGGAATGCGGTCGCTATCGATTGCCGTTGCCGGCTTCCGGCGAACGCCCATTGATCATGGGCATCTTGAATGTAACGCCCAATTCGTTTTCCGATGGCGGCCATTTTTATCATCTTGAAGCGGCGTTGTCGCACGCCGAACAAATGATCGCCGATGGCGTCGATCTGATCGATATCGGCGCCGAATCGACCCGTCCCGGCGTCGCGCCCATATCGGTACAGGAAGAATTACGCCGTCTGATGCCGATCGTGTATGCATTGCGCGACTGCGGCAAGCCGATTTCGGTCGATACCAATAAGCCGGAAGTCATGCGCGAAGTCATTGAGGCCGGCGCCGATATGATCAACGACATCAATGCATTTCAGGCGCCGGGAGCATTAGCGTTGCTCGCTGGTCACACCAGCGCTTTATGTATCATGCATATGCAAGGCAATCCCCAGACGATGCAGCAGGCGCCCGGATATGGCAATGTCAGCCGTGAAGTGACGCAATTTTTGCAGCAACGGGTGGACGCAGCGGTCTCGGCCGGCATTGCACGCGCGCGCTTATGTATCGACCCCGGTTTCGGGTTCGGTAAAACACAAGCGCATAATGTGCGCTTGCTGCGCGATGTACGGCAGATTGCCGATGCGCTGGATTTACCGTTGCTGGCCGGAATATCGCGAAAATCGATGATCGGTGGCTTGACCGGCAAGGCCGTGGAGCAACGGCTGGCCGGTAGCCTGGGCGCGGCCATCGCCGCAGCCTCGCTCGGTGCCGCGATAGTGCGTGTACATGACGTGGCAGAGACGGTGGATGCGTTGACGGTATGGCAGGCGGCGACCGGCCCGGAAAATAGTTAAATAATTTATATCAAAATAATCGATAATTTACATTCTGCACGCAGGCTCAACAAGAAAAGATAGATGGCTAAATATTTTGGAACGGATGGCATCCGCGGATGCGTGGGGACTGCTCCGATTACCCCGGATTTTGTAATGCGCTTGGGTTGGGCTGCAGGCAAGGTATTGGCCAAGTCGCCGCTGCCGGGCGTCAGGCCGAGTGTGCTGATCGGTAAAGACACACGAATTTCCGGCTATATGCTGGAAGCGGCGCTGGAAGCCGGTTTTGCTGCGGCAGGCGTCGATGTGTTGCTGGCGGGGCCGGTGCCTACGCCGGCGGTCGCTTATCTGACGCGCGCCTTGCGTTTATCGGCCGGCGTTGTGATCTCGGCATCGCATAATCCGTTCGAAGATAACGGCATCAAGTTTTTCTCGGCACATGGCAATAAACTGCCGGATGCAGTCGAGGCGGAGATTGAAGCGGCGCTCGAGTTGCCGATGGATTGTGTGGCTTCCGTCAAGCTCGGCAAGGCTAAACGGCTGGACGACGCGGCCGGACGTTATATCGAATTCTGTAAAAGCACCTTTCCGAATGCGCTCGATTTGCACGGCATGACGATCGTGGTCGATTGCGCGCATGGGGCGGCCTATCACATCGCGCCGCATGTATTTCATGAATTGGGCGCCGAAGTCATTGCGATCGGCAATCAGCCGGATGGTCTGAATATCAACAAGGGGTTTGGCGCAACCGCCCCTGACGCACTGGTAGCGGCGGTACGCGCCCATAAAGCCGATGTAGGGATTGCGCTGGATGGCGATGCCGACCGTCTGGTCATGGTCGATGCAGCCGGGCGTATCTACAACGGCGACGAATTACTCTATGTGATGGTCAAGGATCGCCTGGCGCTGGCGCCCGTGCCCGGCGTAGTGGGCACGCTGATGACCAATATGGCGCTGGAAGTGGCCTTCAAAAAAATGGGCGTCGCCTTCATACGCGCCAGGGTCGGCGATCGCTATATTCTGGAACAGTTGCAACAGCATAACTGGTTGCTCGGCGGCGAAAGCTCCGGGCATCTTTTATGTCTGGATCGGCATACTACCGGCGACGGTATCATCTCGGCACTGCAGATTCTATGCAGCCTGAAGCGCAGCGGACAGTCGCTGGCGCAATATACTGCCGACATCCGCATGTATCCGCAGGTACTGATCAACGTCAAAATTCCACTGGGCTTCGATTGGCAAAACGATCCGGCGATCCAGGCCGAAAAAGTGTCGGTCGAACAGTTGTTGGGCGATAGGGGGCGGGTGTTGATCCGGCCGTCCGGAACCGAGCCGTTGCTGCGCGTCATGGTGGAAGCATCGGATGGTAAGGATGCGCAAAACATGGCGCAGCGCATTGCAGACAAGGTACTGGCTGCTTGAGCTGCTTGATACTCTTGAAGCTGTTCGATAGCCGTTAATAATAGTTTTCCTTTAATACAACCGGTTGCAATTGCACATATGTCAAAAGATCAAACAACCATTCTGATTGTGGAGGATGAGCCCAGCATTTCCGAATTGCTGCGCTTCATGCTCCAGGATGCTAATTATTCGGTAGCGCTCGCATATGATTCAAAGCAGGCCATGGCGCTGATTGCCAAGGCATTGCCGGACGCTATTTTGCTGGACTGGATGTTGCCGGATTCGTCGGGCCTGACATTACTGAGTCAATTGCGCAACGATAGCCGGACCGCGGCCTTGCCGATTATCATGTTGACTGCGCGCGGAATGGAAGAAGACAAAGTCAAGGGGCTCGATTATGGCGCCGACGATTATGTGACCAAGCCGTTTTCGCCGAAAGAATTGATCGCCCGGATTCAGGCGCTGTTACGTCGCAAGGCTCCCCAGTTGGGGCAAAAGGTATTGGTCCATGGCGCGATCCGTATCGATACCGAACGGTTTGAAGTGACAGTCGATGCGATGCCGGTCGATCTCGATCAGTCTGAATTCAAGCTGCTGCGTTTTCTTGCCGCACATCCGGACCGGATATTTTCCCGCGCACAATTGCTGGACAAGGTATGGGGCGACCATACGTTTATCGAAGAACGCACGATTGACGTCCATATCATGCGCTTGCGCAAGTCCTTGGGGGCCGCCGCCGACAATATCAAAACCGTGCGCGGCATCGGTTATAAATTAAGCCGCGACTGAATTGCAAGCAAGCGCAACCGGATAACCGCAGCCGCGGCGATGAGCGGTCCGGCTTTCAATCCATTGCTTCAACCGTTACAATAGCGCGCCGGCAGTCTGCACGCAGTCTGCTCTTGGCGCATCGCTTCGGAATGCCTCCGTAGCTCAGTGGATAGAGCGATCCCCTCCTAAGGGATAGGTCACACGTTCGATTCGTGTCGGAGGCACCACAGAGATCCGTCCGTTCGCCGGACAACCCGGCAGCAATTCGTCGCTGTCGGTACAATGCGGACTTATTTCATTTCCTGTATCGGCGCTGTATTGGCAGTTTTACTGCCGGTCATCCACATTTAATCCTATGGCAGTCATTTCTATTTCAAACGCGCAACTCGCGTTTGGTCACGTTGCGTTGCTGGATCGCGCAGAATTTTCTCTTGAATCCGGCGAACGCGTCGGTCTGATCGGCCGCAACGGCACCGGCAAGTCGTCGCTGCTGAAAACCATTTCCGGCGTGTCCAGACTGGATGATGGCCTGATGGTCATGCAGCAGGGGCTCAAGATCGCCTATGTCGATCAGGAGCCGCATTTTGCGCCGGAGATGTCGGTGTTCGATGCTGTCGCCTCCGGCATGGGTGAAATGCAGGCGCTGCTGACGGAATACGATACCTTGACCGGTCAGTTTGGCGGCGATGACGACGAGGCGATCATGGAGCGCATGCACGTCATTCAGCTCCAGCTGGATGCGGCCGATGCCTGGAGTCTCGGCAATAAAGTCGAGACCACGCTGGATCGTCTGAATCTGAATAAAGATGCGTTGATGGGCACCTTGTCCGGCGGTATGCAAAAGCGCGTGGCGCTGGCCTGTGCGCTGGTCAGCGCGCCGGATGTGCTGCTGCTCGATGAACCGACCAATCATCTGGATTTCGGTTCGATCATGTGGCTGGAAGGTTTGCTGCGCGATTATAAGGGCAGTGTATTGTTTATCACCCATGATCGCAGTTTCCTGGATAACGTTGCCACGCGCATCGTCGAACTGGATCGCGGGAAATTGCTCTCGTTTCCGGGCAACTTCACGGCTTATCAGACGCGTAAAGCGGAGCAGCTGGAAATTGAAGAAGTCGAAAACGCCAAGTTCGATAAATTCCTGGCGCAGGAAGAGGTCTGGATACGTAAAGGGGTGCAGGCGCGTCGTACCCGCGACGAAGGCCGTGTGCGCCGCCTGGAAGCCTTGCGGCAGGAACGCAGCGTGCGCCGTGACCAGCAAGGACAGG
>JAQGNR010000111.1 GCA_028291765.1 Herbaspirillum sp. | reverse complement strand
TACGCCCAGAGTCTGCCCGAAATCGGCCCTGTGCTTGGGCAAACGGGCTTCCGAAGCGACATCAATCACCCCGCCCAGACCAAAGGTGCTATTGATGGCTACCCGCGTAAAATCGGATGCGCCGTTGGCGCCATTGCCTTCCAGCAATTGATTCACACCAGTCCACACATCACCGAGGTTACCGAAAAAATTACTGATGCCGGTCTGCACAAACGACGGCAGCACCTTCTCATAGGCCTGCGCCGCCGGTTTCAGCGCGACGCGATCGACGGTATCGTTAAATGTAAATACCGCCCGGTTCATGCCTTCCAAAGGATCGCTCGGATTACTGGTGCTGGCGCACCCTGCCAGACCGGCAACCATCAGCAGCATTGCGAGCTGTACTGTGGAACGTGCCTTGTTATTCATTTTGTGTCGTCCTTCCCATCCGTTGCCTTACTAAATAAGAACTGACTTATCAGATTTTCCAGAACGATCGCAGATTGCGTAAATCGGATGGTATCTCCTTGCGCCAGATTGTTGATGTCTCCACCCGGTTCTATGCCGAGGTATTGTTCGCCGAGCAAACCTGAAGTCAGGATTTTGAGCGAACTATCTTTTGGGAAGTGGTAACGCCCATCGAGATCCAGCGTGACCAATGCCTTGAATTGCTTATCGTCGAATGAAATCGATTGAACCCGTCCGACGACGACGCCGGCGCTCTTGACCGCTGCGCGCGGCTTGAGGCCGCCAATATTGTCGAAACGACTATAGACGGTATAGCTCTGCTGGCCGAACGAGGACGCGCTCAGATTACCGGCTTGCAAAGCCAGAAAAATCACCGCGCCAGCGCCCAGCAACACAAACAGGCCGACCCAGACATCCAATATTTTGCGTTGCATATGCTTTTTACCCTTATCAGCCAACCAGAGCATGCTCTGCTTTAGTTGACTTGCATTCAAATTAATCGCTGAATCAAACTATTCCGCACCAAACCGGCTCAACCGCGGCTCAACCGTTACAGCAATGCCACATTGTGAACGCATGCGTTCTAATTAAACATCAGCGCCGTCATCAGGAAATCCAGCGCCAGCACCATCAACGATGCATGCACCACCGTGCGCGTAGTCGCGCGCGCTACGCCTTCCGGCGTCGGCTGTGCCCGGTATCCCTGCCACAACGCGATAAACGTCACGGCGATCCCGAACACAAAACTCTTCAATACACCGCTGCCGACATCGCTCCAGACATCCACGCTGGACTGCATCTGCGACCAGAAAGCGCCTTCGTCGACGCCGATCATCTGCACGCCAACCACATAACCGCCCATCACGCCGACCGCACTGAAAATCGCCGCCAGTACCGGCATGGCGACAATCCCCGCCCAGAAACGCGGCGCCAGCACGCGCCGTATCGGATCGACACCCATCATTTCCATGGCCGACAATTGTTCGCCGGCGCGCATCAAGCCGATCTCCGCGGTCAACGACGTACCGGCGCGCCCGGCAAACAGCAAAGCGGTCACCACCGGCCCCAATTCACGCGTCAGCGACAGCGCAACCAGCAAGCCCAGCGCTTGTTCGGAACCGTATTTATTTAATGTGTAATAGCCTTGCAGACCCAATACAAAACCGACGAACAGACCGGACACGGCAATGATGAGCAGCGAGTAATTACCGATGAAATGAATCTGATCGGTCACCAGCCGCGGCCGGCGCAGCAAACCGCCGGAACTGCGCACCACCGCCCACAGCATGCGAAACGCATAACCGATCCCGCCCAATGTCTTGAGCACTTCAGCGCCCAGTGCCGCCGCCCAGTTCAAGATCATTGCAGGCCCCGCAATCCCAGATCCTCGGCCAGCGCCTTGCCCGGATAATGAAACGGCACCGGGCCATCGGTTTCGGCATGCACGAATTGCTTCACATAAGGATCGGTCGACACTCGCATCTGGTCCGGCGTGCCTTGCGCCACGACCTTGCCCTGCGACAGGAAATACACGTAATCGGCAATCGCGAACGATTCAGTCACATCATGCGACACCAGCAACGAAGTGGAACCGAGCGCATCGTTGAGCTTGCGGATTAAATTGGCGGTGACGCCCATCGAAATCGGGTCCAGTCCGGCAAACGGTTCATCGTACAAAATCAGCTCGGGGTCCAGCGCAATCGCTCTGGCCAAAGCGACCCGGCGCGCCATGCCGCCGGAAATTTCGGCCGGCTTCAGCCTGGCTGCATTGCGCAAGCCGACTGCATTCAATTTGAGCAACACCAGATCGCGAATAAACTGTTCGGACAAATCGGTGTTCTCGCGCAAGGGAAACGCCACATTGTCGAACACACTGATATCGGTAAATAGCGCGCCATTCTGAAACAGCATGCCCATGCCGCGGCGTAATTTATACAGCCCGGCTGCATCCAGCGCATGCACCACTTGGCCATTTACCTTGACTGCACCTTGCGATGGGCGCAACTGACCGCCGATCAAACGCAAAATAGTGGTCTTGCCGGAACCCGAACCACCCATGACCGCAATCACTTTACCGCGCGGAAACGCCATCTCCAGTCCGCTCAGGATCGGACGATCTCCGTAGCCAAAATGCAAATCATGGATATCAACAATATTAGGCAAAACGTATACCAAGCCTCAAAAAAGCGTAATTGTAAGTCAAAAAGTTATAACACCGCTGGAAGAACCGCAATTACTCTGCCGAGGCAACGTAACATTACTTCTTTAACAATTAAACTTATGCATAGGCATGGACACAGAGACCGATCCGTCCGCTTAAAATTCATTTCCTTTTAGTCCTGAGTAGCAGCGTATCAAAGGGGGAATTGATACAATCGCGGTTTTGATTGCGAAAGATTGCACCATGAGCCTCAAATGCGGCATCGTCGGACTCCCTAATGTCGGAAAATCGACCCTCTTCAACGCCCTGACCAAAGCGGGCATCGCCGCTGAAAACTACCCTTTCTGCACCATCGAACCGAACGTCGGCATCGTTGAAGTACCCGATTCGCGTTTGCAGGCGCTGGCCGCCATCGTCAAACCGGAGCGTATTCTGCCAGCCGCGGTCGAGTTTGTCGATATTGCGGGACTGGTCGCCGGCGCGTCCAAAGGGGAAGGCCTGGGCAATCAATTTCTGGCGCATATCCGCGAAACCGATGCGATCGTCAATGTCGTGCGCTGCTTTGAAGACGACAACGTGATTCATGTCGCCGGCCGGGTCAGCCCGCTGGACGACATCGAAGTCATTCAGACCGAATTGGCGCTGGCCGATTTGTCTGCCGTCGAAAAAGCCATTCATCGCGAAAACAAAAAAGCCCGCGCCGGCGATAAGGATGCAATCAAATTATTGGCCGTGCTGGAACGCATTACGCCGCATCTCAACGATGCCAAACCGGTGCGCTCGGTCGGCCTGGATGCGGAAGAACTGGCGCTGATCAAACCCTTGTGCCTGATTACCGCAAAACCGGCCATGTTCGTGGGCAACGTAGCCGACAACGGTTTCACCAACAATCCGCTGCTGGATCAGTTAACCGCCTACGCCAAAGCGCAAAACGCGCCGGTCGTCGCCATTTGCGCTGCACTGGAAGCCGAAATCGCCGATCTGGACGACGCCGACAAGGGTGCTTTCCTGGCCGATATGGGCTTGGAAGAACCGGGACTGGATCGCCTGATCCGCGCCGGTTTTAAGCTGCTCGGCTTGCAAACCTACTTCACCGCCGGCGTCAAGGAAGTGCGCGCCTGGACCATTCCGGTGGGCGCCACCGCACCGCAGGCTGCCGGTGAAATTCATACCGATTTCGAACGCGGCTTCATCCGCGCGCAAACCATCTCCTACGAAGATTACATCGCCTACAAGGGTGAAAATGGCGCCAAGGAAGCGGGCAAAATGCGCGCCGAAGGCAAGGAATACATCGTCAAGGATGGCGACGTCCTGAATTTCCTGTTCAATGTCTGAGTCGGCGCCAAGCAAGATGAGCGGCAAAAAATCCGTCACCGGCAAACCGGGCACCGGTGCGATCGCCCCTGTGCAGGACGCCAACGAAATTCGCCCCGGCCAATCCATCGAGCTGCTCAAAGAATTGCACATCCTGACGCGCGACGGCAAGATGAATCAGGACAGCCGGCGCAAACTGAAACAGGTCTACCACCTGTTTCAGTTCATCGAACCGCTGCTTAAAGAACTGCTGCAACGGCAAGAAACAATCAGGCTGGTCGATCATGGCGCCGGCAAGTCTTATCTCGGCTTCATTCTGTACGATTTATTTTTCAAAACGCTGGGCGGCGCATCGCATATTTATGGCATCGAAACCCGCGACGAACTGGTTCAAAAATCGCAAGCGCAGGCCGAACGCTTGGCTTTTCCCGGCATGTCGTTCGTCAATCTGTCGGTAGCAGCATCCATCGAATCGGACCGTTTGCCGGAGCAGATCGATATCGTCACGGCATTGCATGCTTGCGATACGGCAACAGATGATGCGATCCGGTTTGCGTTAAAAAAGAAGGCCGGCTTCATCGTGCTGGTGCCATGCTGCCAGGCCGAAGTGGCGTCGGTACTGAATCGCAAC
>JAQGNR010000096.1 GCA_028291765.1 Herbaspirillum sp. | reverse complement strand
TGTTGCTGTTCGGTGAGATGTGCCAAACAAATCAGGAAAATATTGTGTGAGCGCAGCGAGTATTTTTCGTTTGGCGCGTCTCACCGAACAGCAACAGCTTATTGCGCGTGCACTTAAAACCAAACCTCAACTACGCAACCGCCCCAACAACCCCAACCGCCTCACACAATCAGGATCAACCAGCAAATGCGCCACATCAAAAGGCATCCGCCGCCGCCAATTAGGATGTCCCTCAATCGTCCCGGGCAAATTAGGCGCATCGACCAAACCCAAAACATCCTCCATCGGAAAAATCATCAAAGGCGCCGGCGTCATTGCCAGGAACCGGATAATCGCCTCAATCGGCGCCTCCTCCAGCCCGGGAAAATCAACCACGCCATCGGTACACCCGGCGTCCCGCAAAGCCTGCCAAAGCTCAATCTTCTGCTGCGCCCGATGTGCAAACTGCTCCGCCGAATCCACCCCATCCGGCAACAAACCGAGCCGCATCTGCCACTCGATATCCTGGCCGCGCCACCACCCGGCAATCGTCGGCAAATCATGCGTAGTACTCACCGCAATAGCATTCGCCGACCAGCGTGAAGGCGCCGTAAAACCACCGTAAAAAGTCTCAAACCACAGCACCCGTATCCCAAGCAAACCGGCCTGCGCCAACTGCGTATCGAACCCGATCGGCATCGTTCCCAAATCCTCACCGATCACAATAGCCCGATAACGCCACGACTCCAGCGCAATCAAACGCAACAAATCCTGCGTCGGATAAGCCAGATACGCACCCTCGCCGGCATCCAGCCCTTCCGGCACCAGCCAAATCCGCCCCAACCCCAGCACATGATCGATCCGCACCCCGCCCGCATACGCAAAACAGGCCCGCAACATATCGATATACCCGCGAAACCCGCGCTCGCGCATCACAAAAGGCGAAAACGCGCCCAGCCCCCAATTCTGCCCACGCGTATTCAACAAATCCGGCGGCGCACCGATCGACAAACCTTTAATAATCTCGCCCTGATAACTCCAGGCCTGACTACCGCCGCTCTCCGCCCCCACCGCCAAATCACTAATGAGACCGATCGCCATGCCAGCCTCGCGCGCGGCATGCTGCGCCGCTGCCAGCCCACGCGCCGCCTGCCATTGCAGAAATATATGAAACGCAATCTCGGCCCCATGCTCCGCCGCAAAAGCCGCAACCTCCGGCGTACTCGCCTTTTGGTAAGCCTCCGGCCAGGTACGCCAATCGCTGCGTATATCAAGATCGTCAGGATCGCTCTGTCGCAACCAGGCATTCAATGCCTCATAACGCGCATGACATTCCAGCGCCGCACCACCCGCCTCACGAAACGCCGCCAATGCCTCACGCTGCTCCGGATCGGCGCCCTGATTGAAGCGTGCAAACAAACGCCGCAGCAAATCCAGCCGATGATCGGCGGCTCGCGGCCAATCGATTAGCTGCTCCTGCTCCAGCGCGGTATGCAAGGCCGACATCCTCAGCCCTCCTTCCAGCATCACCTCATTCAACACACCCGCCCCCATCACTGCCGCAGGATCGATATGCATCGCATTCAAAAATAAGCGGCTGGAAGGACCATACGGACTGTAACGCTGCGTATCGTCGGAAAACATCGCATGGACCGGCGAAATCGTCACCGCCGAAGCGCCATACCCGGCGACAGCGCGCACCAAGGTCGCCAATGCCGTGAAATCGCCGATGCCGCCATCGCCCGGCCGGCGCAAACCGTACAACTGCAAAGCCAAGCCCCAACGTGCTTCCGAACCGTGTTCGACATACCCGGAATGCACCGCATCCTGCACACTGAAACAACGCTGCGGTGCGACGGCCAGCGTAGTGACATGCCGACCCACCGTCATACGGTGATAGCCGTATTTTTCGATGGGTGCGGCCAGCGGCGGCTGCCCTGTCTCATCGGAACCCGCCGACAACACACCCTCGATGCGACTGCCATCGTCCAGCATCACGGTATACGGCTGACCATACAACCAGCCCAACGCAGGCAATGCAATCGGCCGCTCAACCTCGGCAGTAATGAGCAGCGGCAAGCTCTCCACCGCACTCCGATGATTCAAGCGCTGCCGGCTGCTCTCATACGCCTCGGCAGAATCGTGCGGCAACTCCATCGCATTCAGAATGCGCGACAACGCCGGCCAGCCCACCGTTTGCGCATGACCGAATGCATCGGTCCACTCAACTTGCAGCCCGACCGCCCGCGCCAACGTCAACATGCGCTGTTGCAACACAGCGTCGTCAATATCGATATCGGCGCCGCTCATGCTGCCGGCTCCAGCACCGCCAGCATGCTCCAGGCCGGCAACCGGCCGTACTCCAGCGCCTGCAGTACACCGCCGCTGTCGAACAGCACATCGGCGCCGGCCGGCATGATCAACGCATCCAGTACGCATGCAACATCTTTCGCGCCCAGATTGACCACGATGCTCAGCGTCGTGCCATCGCCCATGCGCCAACGCGCGCCCAGCGCCGCAGCCGCGATGACAGTCGCGCCCAGCGCCCTACTGCCGATCAAACGCGGCACCAGCTGCGCATGCCGCAATTTGAGCAATTCAGCCGTCCATGTGCGCCAGGAAAAGCCGTCAGGTTCGGCTACGTCAGCCACGTTTTCAACCACACCGTCAGTCATATCGATACCCCCCTTCAGCTTCGAAACCTCAAAGCTCTTGACATCATTCGGGTCCGGAATCCGCATCCGCATAGCGCTATCGGAAAACTCAGGGAAGCGCGCAAATTCTTGGCGTCTACCGTCCCGGACTGCGGTGGCCAGCGCATCATCCTGATGATTGGTGAAATACAGAAACGGTTGCCTTGAACCGTCTTGCTCGCCCATGAACAACAAGGGAATCTGCGGACTCAGCAACAGCAAAGCCTGCGCCACCCGCAATGCACGCGGATCCGCCAACACGGTCAATCTCTCGCCGAACGCGCGGTTGCCGATCTGATCGTGATTCTGTAAAAAATTGACAAAGACAGTCGGCGGCAGATGCCCGCTGGGTTCGCCGCGCAAGCGGCCGTCGCGGAAGACCGAAGGATCGCCCTGATAAATAAAACCCTGCATCAAACAGCGCGCCAACTTTTCAGCCGGTTCCTGCACAAAATCTTCGTAATAACCGGCCTGCTCTCCAGTCAGCAGAACATGCATGACATGATGCCAATCGTCATTCCATTGCGCAGTGAATTTATCCTCGCCATAGGTCTCGTCCTGCAACAACGCAGCACGGTTATGATCGTTTTCCAGCACCAGATGAATAAAGCGCTCACCCGGCCCATCCGGCCCACCCGAACCTGTCCGAATCGCCTGGCGCACGCGATGCGCCATTTCCGGCAGCCAGTCTTCTTCGCTGATCGCATGCACCGCGTCGAAACGCAAACCATCGAAGCGATATTCCTGTAACCAGTACAGTGCGTTTTCGGTAAAAAAATCACGTACTTCGCTGCGCCGGAAATCAATCGCCTTGCCCCACGGCGTATGTAAATCGTCGCGAAAAAACGATAACGCATAACTATTCAGGTAATTGCCTTCCGGCCCGAAATGGTTATAGACCACATCCAGAAATATCATCAACCCCAGACCATGCGCCGCATCCACCAGCGCCTTCAATTGATCCGGCGTGCCGTAGGAAGCTTGCGGCGCAAACGGCAGCACGCCGTCATAGCCCCAATTACGATCGGCTGGAAACTGCGCGATCGGCATCAGTTCAACGGCCGTAATGCCCAGCGCGGCCAATGCCGGCAGCTGCGCGCGCACCCCGTCGAAACCACCCAGCAGACCGGCATGCAATTCATACAGCACGGTTTCATGCCACGGCCGTCCGCGCCAATCCGGGTATTGCCAAACATAGCTGGCCTGATCCACCACCAGACTGCGGCCATTGATATCGCCCTGCTGCGCACGGGACGCCGGGTCCGGCACATTCACTTCACCGTCGAATTGCGTCATCGCCACATAACGGTATTGCGCGCCCGCGCCGCATGCCAGTTCGATGTCAAACCAGCCGTCGCTGCCGGCGCTCATTTGCGCGCGTCCCATGCCGGCTACATCGACTTCAACCATCTTGGCCGTCGGCGCCCACAAGCCGAAATGCGTACGGCCGGGCGCGATCAGATTGGCGCCATAGCGATAACGATACCGATAGTTGTCTTGAGCGCTCATCAATACACCCTGTGCGTACCGAACATCATGATGGTATGGCCCTGCAAAGTAACCTCCTGCTCGCTCATCGCATCCAAGCGGTCCGGCTTGCCGTCGGCCTTGGCACTGTCGACCAAGGGAAACCAGGTCAATTGCAGCGCGGGAAAAGTGAATTCAAGCGGCTCGTAGTCGGCATTGACGAACAACAGCGCAACCTCCGGACCGGGAGCGGCACTGCTATGATTCGGCGCGTGACCATATTCACGCTGCACATGAATATGGCCGCCAGAAGCTGCCGCGCGCATCACACTGATGGCGCGCCCTTCCGGGTTATGCCAGGCTTCGATCGACAAGGCTTCGCCGCGTTCATCGAACCAGGCGATATCGGGGATGCCGGGCGTCACTTCATCGCCATGCAAGAAACGTCCGGCCTGCAACGCGGTATAGGCATTGCGTACAGCGATCAGTCGCCCGACATACGCCGTCAAAGCGACACCCTCCGGTGTTGCCGCCGCGGCCCAATCGATCCAGGAAATCTCGTTGTCCTGACAATACGCGTTGTTATTGCCCCCCTGTGTCCGATTAAACTCATCGCCGCACAACAGCATCGGCGTGCCCTGCGCAAAAATCGTGGACGCCAGCAACGCGCGCTGCACCCGTGCGCGGCGCTCCAGAATCTCGGCATCCTCGGTCGGCCCTTCGACACCCCAGTTATTGCTGTTGTTATCGTTATGGCCGTCATTACCCGCTTCGCCGTTATCCAGATTATGCTTTACCGCATAACTGACCAGATCGCGCAAAGTAAAACCGTCATGCGAGGTGACGAAATTGACCGAGGCCCACGGCTTGCGGGTGCGGTGATCGAAGAGATCGCCGGAGCCTGCCAAACGCCCGGCAAATTCGCCGCGCAAGCCTGAATCGCCGCCCCAGAAACGGCGCATGCCATCGCGGAAGCGGTCGTTCCATTCAGCAAAGCGCGGCGGATGATTGCCCAATTGATAGCCGCCCAGGCCGACATCCCACGGCTCGGAAATCAACTTCAAACGCGACAGCACCGGGTCTTGCAGAATCGCATCGAAAAATCCCGAGCCCGGATCGAAGCCGGTGCCTTCGCGCCCGAGCGTGACGCCCAGATCGAAACGAAAGCCGTCGACATGAAACGACTCGGCCCAATAGCGCAAGGAATCGAGCACCATCTGCAATACGCGCGGATGCGAAATATTGATGGTATTGCCGGTGCCGGTTTCGTTAATGAAAAACCGCTCCTGGCCCGGCATCAGACGGAAATAGCTGGCGTTATCGAGCCCGCGCAACGACAGCGTCGGCCCGCGTTCGTTGCCTTCGCAATTATGGTTGTAGACCACATCCAGAATGACTTCGATGCCGGCTGCATGCAAACGCCGGATCGCCATGCGCATTTCATTGAGTAGGCCGCTGGAAAGATAGGCCGGCTCCGGCGCAAAATAGGCCAGCGTGCTGTAGCCCCAGTAATTGCGCAATTGCCGCTCGAACAGAAAATGATCCTGCAGATACGCATGCACCGGCAGCAGTTCAATCGTGGTAATGCCCAGCGTCAGTAAATGATCGATGAAGCGTGGCGTGGCCAAGGCCGCGAAAGTGCCGCGTTCGTGCGGCCGCAGATCATCACGCAACATCGAAATGCCGCGCACATGGGCTTCGTAAATCACCGTTTTAGACCAGGGCACGGCGGGCCGGTAATCGGTGGACCAGTTGAAATTATCTTCCACCACGATCGCTTTCGGCATCCCCGGCGCACTGTCGCGCCGATCGAACGTCAGATCGGCTTTGGCGGCATTGAGCCGGTACCCGAATAAAGCATCGGTCCAGCGCACCTGCCCCGACATTTTCTTGGCATAGGGATCAAGCAATAGTTTGTGCGGATTGAAACGATGGCCGCGCATCGGATCGTAAGCGCCATGCGCGCGATAGCCATACAACAAACCCGGCCCGGCGTCCGGCAGATAACCATGCCACACCTCGTCGGTGCATTCGGGCAAGGCCAGCCGCGCCAGCTCCTTGCGCCCGGCGGGATCGAAAACACATAATTCGATTTTTTGCGCGTTGGCGGAGAAGACCGCAAAATTCACGCCCAGGCCATCGGATGTTGCCCCCAAAGGATAAGGCACGCCCGCAGCCAATCGATCCGGCAATGGCGGCATCATCAAATCGCTCCCTTGCGAAACACAATCGTGGATAAGGGTGGCAGCGTCAGCGTCAAACCACGCCCGTCGCCCTCGCCATCACAGCGATGCACACCAGGATTACCGATATTGCTGCCGCCATAGACCGCCGCATCGCTATTGAAAACTTCCTCCCACTGCACGCCTGCCTCGGCGGCATCGCCCTGCAACGGCACCCGATAGCCATGCCGCGGCACCGGCGTCATATTGACCACGATCAGCATCTGCTCGTGCCGATGAAAACCCTGGCGCAGATACGCAAACACGCTATTGTTGCTATCGTCGCCGATGGCCCAGCGGAAGCCTTCGGCATCGGCGTCGCGCGCATGCAATGCCGGTTCCGTCACATACAGATGGTTCAGATCGCGCACCAGTTGCTGGACCCCGCGATGACGCGGATCGTCCAGCAGCTCCCATTGCGGCGAAGCATCGTGATTCCACTCGGTCCACTGCGCCAGCTCGCATCCCATGAACAATAATTTTTTACCGGGATGGGTCCACATGAAGCTCAGATAGGCGCGCATATTCGCCAGTTTTTGCCACACATCGCCCGGCATTTTGCTCAACAGCGAGCCCTTGCCATGCACCACCTCATCATGCGAAATCGGCAGCACGAAGCGCTCCGAAAATGCATACAACAGCCCGAACGTGAAATCGTTATGGTGATAGCGGCGATGAGCGGGATCGTGCTCCACGTAACGCAAGCTATCGTGCATCCAGCCCATATTCCATTTATACGAGAAGCCCAGGCCGCCATGCGCCACCGGCGCGCTCACGCCCGGCCAGGCGGTCGATTCCTCGGCGATCATCAACGCGCCGTGGCAACGCTCGGCGATGGTCTGGTTCAGCTCCTTGAGAAACGCCACCGACTCCAGATTCTCGCGGCCGCCGTAGACATTCGGAATCCACTCGCCCGGTTCACGGCTGTAATCGCGATACAGCATCGAGGCCACCGCATCCACCCGCAAGGCATCGACGTGAAAATTTTCCAGCCATTCCAGCGCACTGGCGATCAGAAAACCGCGCACTTCATTGCGGCCCAGATTAAAGATCAGCGTATTCCAGTCCTGATGAAATCCCTCCCGCGGATCGACGTGCTCATACAAGGCCGTACCGTCGAAATGCGCCATGCCATGAGCATCACCCGGAAAATGCGCCGGCACCCAATCCAGAATCACGCCCAATCCGGCGGCATGCGCCCGATCCACAAACCGCGCAAAGTCGGCCGGCGTGCCAAAGCGTGCGCTGGGAGCAAATTGGCTCAGCGGTTGATAGCCCCAGGAACCGCCGAAGGGATGCTCCATGATCGGCATGAATTCGACATGCGTGAAGCCCATCCCGACCACATACGGAATCAGCCGATCGGATAGTTCAACCCAATCCAGGCTGCGGCCATTTTCTTCCATCACGCGCAGCCAGGAACCGGCATGCACTTCATAAACCGACAACGGCGCGCTCGGCGCTTGCCGGCCGCCGCGCTCGGCCATCCATTGCGCATCGCTCCAGACAAACGGATCCCCGGCAGCCACCACCGATGCCGTGCCGGGCGGCAGCTCGGTGGCGCGCGCAACCGGATCGGCTTTCTGCGGCTGCAAATGACCGTTCGGCCCGACGATTTCGTATTTATAGCGCGTACCGGCAGGCAAGCGCGGCACAAATATTTCCCATACGCCGGCTTCGGCGCGCAGACGCATCGGATGGCGGCGGCCATCCCACAAATTGAAATCGCCGACCACCGATACCCGCTGTGCATTCGGCGCCCATACTGCAAAGCGCACCCCGGCCACGCCCTCAACCTGAACCGTTTGCGCCCCCAGGCAACGTCCCAATTCACGATGCCGTCCTTCCTTCAACAGATGAATATCCAGCTCGCCCAGCAGCAAACCGAAGGCATAGGCATCCTCGGCGATCTGCACCGCGCGCCCGCCGCGGCCGTCCGGCCAGGTCACCCGCAACAGATAGGCTTTGGCATCCGGCAAATGCACGCTGCCGATAAAAAAGCCTTCGGCCTCGGCGTAGGGCTGCAGCGTCCCCAGTACCGTGGCTTTGCCATGGCCCTCATCGTCGCCTGTGCGCGCCAATATCTCGACGCCGAGCGCACCGGGCTGATACACCCTGATCTCATAGAGATCGGGCGCATCGGCATCGGCATCAGCATCATTAACGCGATGCGGCCCCAACAGGCGAAACGGGTCGCCCAGTCTGCCATCGAGCAGCGCATGGATAGTGTCTGCATTGGCCGATGGCGCGCTGCTGCCGCCGCTGCCACTATTGCGGCCGGCAGCAGCCATGAGAGCGACCTGCTTATCGACGCTATTTCGATCCGGCGAAACTTCATTCATCCGTGTTTCCTTTATCCGATTTCCTGTGCCGTGCGCCGTGGCCAGCGCCGAGGATGCGCGTCGCAATCGCCGCCAATCCACGCAGCGGCACGGCGATCCAGGCCGGCCGGTTGGCCGCCTCATAACAAAGTTCATAAGCCGCTTTTTCCAGCATCAGTAAATCCAGCAAATTCGCCTGCTGCTGCGCCGACAAACCGTTCAAATGCGCCCCAGGGACCTGCCAATAACCATCCAGAAAAGCCCGCTGGCAAGTCGGCGTAAAGCGTTCCAGCGTGGCCTGTTTGCGCGCCTGCGCCGCCGCCCCCAGATCGCCGGGGCCGATATTGGCGGCATGCGCGGCAGCATATTCGAAAGAGCGCAGCACGCCGGCGACATCGCGCAACGGCGAATGCTTGGCGCGCCGTGCTTCGAGCGGCGCCGAGGGTTCACCTTCAAAATCGACGATATAAACATCATGGCCGGAGACCAGCACCTGACCCAGATGCAAATCGCCGTGAATCCGGATGCAAGTCGAGCCGACACCGGCCGCGGCCAGCCGCGCCACCGTCGCCGCCAAACTCTTGCGCCGCGCCAACAATCCATGCGCCGCCGCCGCATCCTCCGGGCTGCTCCATTCTTTCTGCTGCGCCAGCAAATTGAGCGCTGTCTCCAGTTGATGAGCGGCCCGCTTGGCCCATGCCTTGCTATGCGCGGCCGTCACCGTTTCGGGCGCAAACGCCGGATCGTCGGTGGCAGTAGCCAGTAGCGCATGCATTCGACCGAGAGAGTGGCCCAAGGTGCCGGCAAACTGCGTCAGTTCCAGCAAAGGATCAGTGGCAATTTCCGCATGCGCCGGCGTCTGCGGCTGCGCATATACGGGAGCCGCTGCGTTCGTCGAGTCGACCGGGCCGGCCAGCACATCATGCGCAATCGCGCGTTCCAGCGCATCGATGGCCCATTGCCAGGCGTCGCCCTGGTTGTGGACAAACTGTTGCAAGACGATCAGCGCAGTGGGCGTGCCGTCGGCGTCAAAACGCGTGACTTCACCCAGCGTGGCCGGTGTGCTGGCGTAGCCGAGCGCCGTCAGGTACTTGCCCATTTCAATCTCGGGATGGATACCGACGCTCAGATGGCGAATAATTTTCAGGATGACTTGGTCGCCGACGACCAGCGAACTGTTCGATTGCTCGGCGGTAATACGACGCACACCGGCATCGACGCCCACCGTAATACCTTCCAGCGCAGGGCCGGCGATGAAGCGGATGTCGCCTTGCGGCGTCGGCAGCACGGCGTTTTCCCGCAGCAGCTCCAGCACCACGGAGGCAAACGAATCCAGCGCAAAGGCATCGGTCAATAAGCCCACGCGATTATTGCGGCGCACCCGCGCCAAGGCCAATTGATGCGGCAACGCGGTGATGGTGTCTGCTTCGCGGATAAAGCCCAACGGCAACAGATAACGCGCCACGCCATGCGAGGTATGGACTTCGATTTCGGTCAACAGAACCGGCAACGCACCGGGCGACAATTTCGATGGCGGCAGCGTTACCGCGAACACGATATTGATCGAATTGAGTTTGCGGTTTTTGCCGGCGTACCAGCGCCGCTTCATGAGATATGCCGGCAGCGCTTCCTGTTCCAGCAGACTGCGCGCCGGATTGCGCATGATGTCGTCGACCCCATTGCGCAACACCAATGTGGTGTATTCCGGCAAGGGTTGCTGCGCCGGTGTATACCAGGTCGGCATGGTCGCTTCGGTGGCCAGCACGAACCAGTAGAAACCGTAAGGCGGCAGCGTCATCAGGTAATTCAATTGGCCCACCGGCGGGAAGGCCGTGCCGCCGATCATTTCCACCGGCACGCGGCCGGAAAACGACGACAGATCCAGCTCCACCGCCTGGGCCGACGGCGAGACATTGGCCACGCACAAAATGGTTTCCAGCAGGCCCTCCTTGGCGGGATCGGCATACTCGCGAAAATACGCCAGTATTTTGCGATTGCTCGGATACAGCACCCGCAGCGCGCCGCGCCCGAAGGCCTTATGTTGCTTGCGCACGTCGAGCATGCGGCGCGTCCAGTTCAGCAGCGAATGGCGATCGCTGCTTTGCGCTTCCACATTCACCGATTGATAGCCGTACAAGGTATCCATGATCGGCGGCAGCACCAGGCTGGCCGGCTCGGCGCGCGAAAAACCGCCGTTGCGATCGACGGTCCACTGCATCGGCGTGCGCACGCCGTCGCGGTCGCCCAGATGGATGTTGTCGCCCATGCCGATTTCGTCGCCGTAATAAATCACCGGCGTGCCGGGCATCGACAACAGAAAACTGTTCAGCAACTGGATGCGGCGCGAATCGCGTTCCAGCAGCGGCGCCAAGCGGCGGCGGATCCCCATATTGATGCGGGCGCGCCGATCCGCCGCATAAAAATTCCATAGATAATCGCGCTCCAGATCGGTCACCATTTCCAGCGTCAATTCATCGTGATTGCGCAAAAAAATCGCCCACTGGCAATCGGCCGGAATCTCCGGCGTCTGGCGCAGGATATCGGTGATCGGAAAGCGGTCCTGCTGCGCCAGCGCCATATACATGCGCGGCATCAGCGGAAAATGGAAGGCCATATGGCATTCATCGCTATCGCCGAAATACTGCTGCACATCTTCCGGCCACATATTGGCTTCGGCCAGCAGCATCCGGTCCGGATATTTGAAATCCAGTTCAGCCCGGATTTTCTTCAAAATCGTGTGCGTTTCGGGCAGATTTTCATTGGTCGTGCCTTCGCGTTCGATCAGATACGGCACCGCATCCAGGCGCAGGCCATCGATCCCGAGATCGAGCCAGAACGCCATCACGCCCAGCACCGCCTTGAGCACTTGCGGAGTATCGAAATTGAGAACCGGCTGATGCGAAAAGAAACGAAGCCAGAAATAGGCATTGGCCGCCGGGAACCAG
>JAQGNR010000089.1 GCA_028291765.1 Herbaspirillum sp. | reverse complement strand
AAGCCTACCGGTTTGCGATTTTGCATTAATTCGGCCGCGTTGCGGTTTGTGCCGCGCGCTTTACTTAAAGCTCGACGTCAAGCGCGCGACATGGCAGATGGCTTCAGGCCGCCTGCAGCTATTTGAAAAACCAATTATATTTCTGGTATCCACTCACTGGATTTCTCTACCCATCCATTTATTTCCCTACCAGAAGTAGCAAAATGACCCAATCACAATCGAAACTGTTTTTCATTACCGGTGTTTCATCCGGATTCGGCCGGGCGATCACCGAAGCGGCGCTGGCCGCCGGCCACCGCGTAGTAGGCACCGTACGCAACGAAGCCGACCTTGCCGAATTCAATCGCCTGAGCCCGGGGCGTGCAATCGGCAAGATTCTCGATGTCACCGACACCGCTGCCATAGCGCCGACGGTCGCCGCCATCGAGAGCGAAATCGGCGCGATCGATATCCTGATCAATAACGCCGGCTATGGTCACGAAGGCATACTGGAGGAATCTTCGCTGGAAGATATTCGCCGCCAGTTCGAAGTCAATGTGTTCGGCGCCGTTGCGATGATACAAGCCGTGCTGCCTGCAATGCGCAGCCGCCGCAGCGGCCACATTATTAATATTACGTCGATGGGCGGCATCACGACGTTTCCGGGCGTGGGCGTTTATCACGGCAGCAAGTTCGCGCTGGAAGGCATTTCCGAAGCGCTGGGCAAGGAAGTCAAAGCGCTCGGCATTCACGTGAGCGCGGTTGAACCTGGTTCATTCCGTACTGACTGGGCAGGCCGCTCGCTGGTGCGCACCGAGCGCAAGGTCAGCGACTACGACGCCGTATTCGATCCACTGCGCAAACGGCGCCAGGAAATCAGCGGCAAGCAACCCGGCAATCCGGTCAAAGCGGCAAACGCAATCCTGCAGCTCGTCGCGGCCCCCAACCCGCCGGCGCATCTGTTGCTGGGCCTTGATGCCTTCACCCTGGTCAGCGAAAAATTGAACGCCCTGCAAGCAGAAATCGCGGCCTGGAAAGACGTTTCCCTTTCGACCGATTACGATTAAACGACGCTGCGATAAGCTTGCTCCGGGTAGTCCCATACAAATCTGAAAATGGCGACTACCTGCAAAGGTTGCTCTATATATTCCAAGCCAGTTCTTTTATGGTTAATGCCTTGTTGTTTTGGCGTTATTTTCCGGCGCATGCGCCTCGATATTGGATATTTATGGCAATTTCTTCATTCGATACACACAATTATTTTAGACAGCTGACGACATCGGGAATAGCATTCAGGCATGCCGAGGCGCACACCAAAGCGTTGACGACATTCATGAGCAACGAACTGGTCCGGCGATCCGACTTGAAAGAATTCAAATCTGAAATAAGATTTGAATTTGGCGAGTTCAAATCCGAAATACGATTTGAATTTAGCGAATTCAAAGCTGAAATGAAATCCGATTTTGACGAATTCAAGTCTGCTATCGATAAAAAATTCGATGCTATCGATAAAAAATTCTATGCCGTAGATACCAGATTTGCAGGCATACAAGGCCAACTGGATTTACTGAAGTGGATGATGGGTTTCACATTGGCCGGCGTATTCACCATCCTGTTCAAATTATTCCTCTGAATTCCCCCTCCATCGCATCCCCCTTCCCAATTTTTCCCAACACGAGACCTTTTACCACCGGTTCCCATCGAAAAGCCCGCACAGCGGGAATCGTACGAAGGAATCAAGTGTAAATAGTGTAAATATGACAAAATTGTCATATTTCCGTCAGCATGTTGACGAGCAGCAACGCGTACAGTGAAGTCGAACATCCATGCGGACCGGCCACGGCAGGTCTGTGTTTCCATTGACCGTCAGTGTGAATCAAGCTCGAATGCATCCAGATCATCCCCTTTCACTGCTGTCTCCGCCACGCGGACACAAGCCTGCCCTCAAGACTGTTGCCTGGACTGTACTTCCCCTCTTTCTAGTGCTTGCAGGTTGCGCCGTCGGCCCCGATTATGTGCGTCCGAAAATAGATATGCCGGTGGCCTATAAAGAACAAGGGCCGTGGAAAACCGCCGAGCCCGGGCAGATCGATAATAATCAGCGCTGGTGGGAAGCCTATGGCGATCCGGTGTTGAATGATCTCATCGCACAAGCCGACGCCGCCAATCAGAATATCCGCTTCGCAGAAGCCCAATATCGCCAGGCACAGGCCGCAGCGCAAGCCGCGCGCGCCGGGTTCTGGCCCACCGTAGGCGCATCTGCCGGTGCCCAGCGCGCGCAAACCAACAGCAACAACAGCAACGGCCCCAAGCTGGGCGACACTTATAGCGTCGGTCTGAATGCGTCATGGGAGCCGGATGTCTGGGGCGCAATCAGGCGCTCGGTGGAAGCCAGCGACGCCATCACCCAATCCGGCGCCGCCAATCTGGCTGCGGCGCGGTTGAGTATCCAGGCCACGCTGGCGCAGGATTATCTGCAATTGCGCATCACCGATCAGTTGAAGGATCTATATGTGCGCACCGTAGCGGGCTACGCTCGTTCGCTGCAATTGACCACGAATCAATATCAGGCCGGCGTCGCATTTCGCTCCGACGTGGCGCAAGCGCAAACGCAATTGCTGACCGCCCAGGCGCAGTTGATCGATCTGGACGCCACCCGTAATCAACTGGAACATGCGATTGCCATTCTGACCGGCAAACCGCCTGCCGCATTTACGCTCGATGCCGCTCCCGCCGATGCCGCGCTGCAGGCAACCCTGCCGCCAATTCCTACCGGCCTTCCCTCCGATCTGCTTGAACGGCGTCCGGATATCGCCAGTGCCGAGCGGCTGGCAGCTGCCGCCAATGCCGAGATCGGCGTGGCTAAAGCGGCTTTCTTCCCCACACTGGTACTGGGCGCCAGCGGCGGCTACAGCAGCCTCGCATTTGCGCAATTGTTCAATACGCCAAGCCGGGTCTGGTCTTTAGGCGCAGCATTGGCCGGCACGCTGTTCGACGGCGGCTTCCGTTCGGCACGCTCCGCACAGGCCACTGCCGTCTTCGATGCATCGGTGGCGCAATACAAGCAAACCGTGCTGGGCGGCTTCCAGGAGGTCGAGGACAATCTGTCGACCTTGCGCGTGCTGGATCAGGAAAGCGCAGTGCAAGCGCAGGCAATCACAGCCGCACAGTTGGCTGAGCGCCTGGCGCTGAGCCAATACCGGGCCGGCACCGCCACTTATCTGGCAGTCGTCACGACGCAAGCGGCATCGCTGGCGGCGCAGCGCACCGGCGTGCAATTACTCGGACGTCAACTGCTGGCCAGCGTCGCGCTGATCAAAGCCGTCGGCGGCGGTTGGCATGTCGGCGCCCCTTCTCCTTCTGTTGCGACCGCGGCCGCCCCCGCCCCCGCTGTTTCCGCCCATACAAACTGATAAAGATAATGAGTTCACGGATGACTACCTCTTCTCCTGCAAAACGTTCAAATCTATTGATAGGCGCGGTCATTATCGCGCTGCTCGGCGCCGGCTGGTATTTCACACATCGCTCGGCGCCAAAACCGGTTGCCGCGCCGCCTGCCGTTTCCGTCACCACGGCACTGGTGAAAAGCCAGGGCGTGCCGCTCTATGTGATTGGCGTGGGCACCGTCACACCCAACGCCAGCGTGCTGGTCAAGACACGGGTCGATGGTCAATTGATCAAAGTCGGCTTTACCGAAGGCCAGGATGTGAAGGCCGGACAAATGCTGGCCGAGCTCGATCCGCGCACCCTGCAGGCGCAATTGGCGCAAGCGCAAGCGCAAAAGAGCAAGGATCAGGCGCTGTTGGGCAATGCCAGAATCGATTTGCAACGCTACACCACGCTGCTCGCGCAGGACGCCGCTACGCAGCAACAGCTCGATACCCAAAAGGCGCTGGTGGCGCAACTGGCCGCTGCAGTCCAAACCGATGAAGCGCAAATCAACTTCGCGCAGGTGCAACTCAGCTTCACCACCATCAATGCACCGCTCAGCGGCCGGGTTGGCGTGCGTCTGGTCGATCCCGGCAATATCGTGCATGCCACCGATGCCAACGGCGTGGTGGTCATCAATCAGATCGATCCGATTACCGTTCTGTTCACACTGCCGGAAGAAAGTGTACCGGCCATCAACCACGCCCAATTGACCGGTGCCGCACTCAATGTGGTGGCTGCGCCGCGCGACAGCGAACAAGCGCTGGCCACAGGCAAGCTGATTGTGTTGAACAATCAGATCGACACCACCAACGGCACGGTCCAGCTCAAGGCGCGCTTCGACAATGCGCAACACCAGTTGTGGCCGGGTCAATATGTGAACGTCAAACTGTTGCTCAAAGATAGCGAGCAGGCTTTGACGCTGCCGTCCTCGGCCATTCAGCGCAATCAGGACGGCACTTATGTCTATCTGGTCGGAGCCGATGAAAGCACCCAGATCGTGCCGGTGCAAGTGGCGCGGATTCAGGATGGCATCGCGGTGATCGCCAAGGGTCTGGAAGCCGGTCAGCGCGTGGTCGTTGACGGTCAGTACAAGCTGAAACCGGGCGTGCATATCCGGGAACAACAAGCCCAGCAAGCCGCGCCCGCAGCGAAAGGATCCGCCAAGTGAGCATATCCGCCGGTTTCATTAAACGTCCGATCGGCACCTCGCTGCTGGCCACTGCGATCCTGCTGATCGGGATCGCGGCCTTCCCGCTGTTGCCGGTGGCGCCGCTGCCGCAAGTCGACTTTCCGACCATCCAGGTATCGGCCACCTTGCCGGGCGCCAATCCCGAAACCATGGCCTCGAACGTTGCGCAACCGCTGGAACGTCAATTCTCGCTGATTGCCGGGCTGTCGCAAATGACATCGCAAAGCTCGCTGGGCACCACGCAAGTCACTCTGCAATTTGATTTGAACCGCAATATCGATGCCGCTTCGGTCGATGTGCAGGCCGCGATCAATGCCGCCAGCGGCCAGTTGCCGACCGGTTTGCCCAGTCCGCCGACGTTCCGCAAGATCAATCCTGCCGATACGGCCATGATGATTTTGTCGGTGCAGTCGGATGTCTTGCCGATGACCGAGGTCGACGATTACGCCGAAAATATCCTGGCGCAACAGATTTCCCAAATTTCAGGCGTGGGCCTGGTGCAAGTGCACGGCCAGCAAAAACCGGCAATCCGGATTCAGATCGATCCGGCCAAGATCGCCACGCTGGGCATCAGCCTGGAAGATATCCGCACGGTCATCGCCGCCACCAGCGTGAACCAGCCTAAAGGAACCGTCGACGGCGCCAATCAATCCTTTACCGTCTATACCAACGATCAATTGATCAAAGCCGCGCCATGGAACGATATGGTGCTGGCCTACAAAAACGGGGCGCCGATCAGAGTCAGGGATGTCGGGCAAGCCATCGATGGCCCGGAAAACACCAAGTTGTCGGCCTGGGCTTATAAGGGCGCGGCAGCGGGTCCGGAAAGCACCGTCACCAACGGCAAGTCGGTTCTGCTGGCAATCAATAAGCAACCGGGCGCCAACGTAATCGAAACCGTGGGTCTGATCAAGGCGAAACTGCCGAAGTTGCGCGCCGCGATTCCGAGCGCCATCACCGTCAACACCCTGATCGACCGCACCGAAACCATCCGTGCTTCGGTCAATGATGTTGAATTCACATTGGTGCTGACCATTGCTCTGGTGGTGATGGTGATCTTCATGTTCCTGCGCAATGTCACTGCGACGCTGATCCCGAGTATTACCGTCCCGCTGGCGCTCATGGGTACGGCCGGCGTGATGTATATCGTAGGCTTCAGTATCGATAATTTGTCGCTGATGGCGCTGACCATCGCCGTCGGCTTCGTGGTCGATGATGCGATCGTGATGCTGGAGAATATTTATCGTTATATCGAAGAAGGCATGACGCCGATGGAAGCCGCCTATAAGGGGGCCGGTGAAATCGGTTTCACCATCATTGCGATTTCGGTGTCGCTGGTGGCGGTCTTTATTCCGCTGCTGTTGATGGGCGGCATCGTCGGCCGTCTGTTCCGCGAATTTGCGGTCACCGTGACGCTGACGATTGCGGTATCGGTCCTCGTTTCGCTGACATTGACGCCGATGCTGTGCTCCCGCTTCCTGAAAAATACGCACGATCAAAAGCATGGCAAGCTGTATCATTTTTTTGAGAATGGCTTCGAAGCTTTGCTCAACGGCTACAAGCGCGGCCTGCATCTGGTGCTGCGGCATCAGTTCATCACCTTGCTGGTATTTTTTGCGACCCTGGCAGCCACCGTAGCGCTGTTCATCATTATTCCGAAGGGCTTCTTTCCGCAGCAGGACGGCGGCATCATTTCCGGTTTTGCGGAATCGGCGCAGGATACGTCGTTCGGATCGATGAACAAGCGCATGTTGCTGCTGGCCGATATCGTCCGCAAGGATCCGGACGTCAACAGCTTCGGGATGAGCGCCGGCACCAGTACCTTCAATACCGGTAGTTTCTTTATCAACCTGAAAGCGATTGAAAATGGCCGCACCAGCAGTGCCGACCAGGTGATTGCGCGGCTGCGCCCCCAATTGGCCAAGGTGCAGGGCATTAATCTGTTCCTGCAGGCAAACCAGGATATCAAGGTCGGCGGACGCTCATCGCGCACGCAATATCAATACACGCTGACCGATTCGAATCTGAACGAATTGAACAGCTGGGCGCCAAAAATGGTGAACCGTTTCAAACAGCTGGAAGAACTGCGCGACGTCGCAACCGATCAGCAAAATGAAGCGGCGACGGCGACGCTGACCATCGACCGGGCGCGTGCATCGAGCTTCGGCATTACGCCGGCAGCGATCGATTCCACCATTTACGATGCGATCGGACAGCGCCAGGTGTCGCAATACTTCACCCAGATCAACAGCTACCATGTGGTGATGGAAATCACGCCGAAATTGCAGAGCGATCCGGCCCTGTTTGACAAGCTGTACATCACCTCGCCGCTCACCGGGCAGCAAATACCGCTGTCGACTTTCGTCAGGATCGATACCACCAAAACGGCATATCTGTCGATCGCCCACCAGAGCCAATTCCCAGCCGTCACCATTTCCTTCAATCTGGCGCCTGGCGTTGCGCTGGGCCAGGCGGTCGATGCGATCAACAAGGCGCAACAGGAAATGAACGTGCCGCAAACACTGAGCGGCGATTTCCAGGGTACCGCGAAGGCATTCGGCGAATCGCTGGCGTCGCAGCCATATCTAATTGCCGCCGCGCTGATTGCCGTATATATCGTGCTCGGTCTGCTGTATGAAAGCTATATCCATCCGCTGACCATTCTGTCGACGTTGCCGTCGGCCGGCGTGGGCGCGCTGCTGATCCTGATGGCGGGCGGCTATGACCTGAGTGTGATCGCGCTGATCGGTATTATTCTGTTGATCGGTATCGTCAAGAAGAACGGCATTATGATGATCGACTTCGCCCTGAGCGCCGAACGGGAGCAAGGGATGAAACCGGAAGAGGCGATTTATCAGGCCTGCGTATTGCGCTTCCGTCCGATTATGATGACCACCATGTGCGCCTTGCTGAGCGGCTTGCCGTTGATGCTGGGGCATGGTTCCGGTTCGGAATTGCGCCGTCCGCTCGGCTATGCAATGGTCGGCGGTTTGATTTTTTCGCAGGCGTTGACACTTTTTACGACGCCGGTTGTCTATCTGTATCTGGACCGTGCACATCATTGGTATGTGCGGCGCAAGGAAGCGCGGACCGCGCGCAAGGCTGCAAAGATCGGCTTACCCGCACCGCATATGGTAGAGCCGCAAAAAGCAGAGCCGCACAAGCGTAGCGCATGAACGCAAGGCAAGGCAATGAAGGCATGAAGAGCAGCAGTGCATTAAAGAGTACCTATATAAATCAATGAAAATCCTGATTGTCGAAGATGAACAAAAAACCGCCGATTACCTGTTCAAAGGTTTGACTGAACAGGGCTGCACGGTCGATCTTGCCTCCAATGGCATCGATGGCCGGCATCTCGCGGTGGAAAACGACTACGACGTGATCGTGCTCGATGTCATGCTGCCGGGGCTGGATGGATTCGAGCTGTTGCGCGCGCTGCGTACTTTCAAGCAGACGCCGGTCATCATGCTGACCGCGCGCGACCGCGTGGAAGACCGCATCAAAGGTCTGCACGAAGGCGCCGACGATTATCTGATCAAGCCGTTTTCGTTTCTGGAACTGTTGGCGCGCCTGCAGGCGCTGACCCGGCGCGGGCGGGTGCAGGAACCGACGCAATTACGCATCGGCGATCTGCAGATCGATCTGATCGGCCGCAAGGCTTTCCGCAACGGCGCCCGCATCGATCTGACCGCAAAAGAATTCTCGCTGCTGGCCGTGATGGGCCGCCGCCAGGGTGAAATCCTGTCCAAGACCGCCATCGCCGAGCTGGTCTGGGATATGAATTTCGACAGCAATACCAATGTGGTCGAAGTCGCCATCAAACGGCTGCGCGGCAAGATCGATGCGCCGTTCCCGCAAAAATTGCTGCATACGATACGCGGCATGGGCTACGTACTGGAACTGCGCAAGGATAGCGCCAGCACCATAGCCATAACCGCCGGCATGAATACCGGCGCAGACACTGCATGAAGCGTTCCATCGCGGCCCGTCTCACGCTAATGTTTGCGGTCGCCGCGCTGGTGGTGTTCTTTGTCATCGGCAGCATTTTGTATTGCGTCATCAAGACTGAATTGCGTCACCACGAGCGCGACGGTCTGCACACCACGTTCAACGATATCGAGTACATGATGGGCCGCAGCGGCTCGGCCGACCGCTGGTCGCGCGTGCGCGCCAAACTCGATTCGCTGACGCCGGCCGACGGCAAGGTGCGCTTCTGGGTGTTCAGCGACGATCCTGCCTTCAGTTACGGCAAGGACCTGGTCGAACTGCATGATTTCGATTACGGCACGGGCAACATCGGGCAGCTCAGCATCAGAGGCAAGGAGTATCCGATGCATACCTTGAGCAAAGTCATCCCTGCGTTTAAAGACCGGCCGGCGGTGCGCCTGACCATCGGCGTCGATACCGAACCCTATTACGAAACCTTGCATATTTTTGTGCTTGCGATGATCGGCGTATCGCTGATCGGCACTCTGCTGGTGACCTTTTTCGGCTACTGGATTGCGCGCACCGGATTGCGTCCCTTGCAGAAAATGTCGTCCACGGCGCAAACCTTGAGTCCGCAAACCTTATCCGAACGCCTGGCATTGTCTGAGTTGCCCAATGAATTGTCGGATCTGGCGACGGCCTTCAACGGCGCGCTGGATCGAATGCAAAACGCTTACACCCAGCTGGAAGCCTTCAACGCAGACGTCGCCCATGAATTGCGCACGCCGCTGGCAAACCTGATCGGCGAAACGCAAGTGGCTTTATCGCGCGAGCGCAGTGCGCCGGAATTCGAGAGCGTGCTGCAATCGAATCTGGAAGAGCTCGACCGTTTGCGCTCCATCATTAACGACATGTTGTTCCTGGCGCGCTCCGATCAGGGCGAGGCCGCCACCAGTCTGACGCAAACGCGGATTGCCGATGAAGTCCAGAAAACCCTGGAGTTCTTCGAATTCGTGCTCGACGATAAGGAAATTACCGCCAGCGTGATCGGCGACATCGAAGCCGGCGCCAAGATAGAAACCGCGCTCTTCCGGCGCGCATTAACCAATCTGCTGCAAAACGCGATCCAGCATTCGGCCGCCGGCTCGCATATCCGCGTGCAAATTACGCAACTGCCGGAGGCCATTGCGATTGCCGTTTCCAACCCGGGCATCTCGATCGAGGAAATTCACATACCGCGTCTGTTCGACCGTTTTTATCGTATCGATGCAGCGCGTCACGATCACCATCAATTGCACGGCCATGGTCTCGGGCTGGCCATTGTCAGGGCGGTGGCCAGCATGCATGGCGGCAGTACATTCGCCAACAGCAGCGATGGCGTGACCACAATCGGGTTTACCGTGCGTTGTGTTTCGTAATTATTTTTAAATAATGTTAAAAATCATTCTCATTTAGTAACAAATCAATTTAATTTTCGATTATTATCCTGATAGTCGAAATGCCAAGGCTGTTCCTCTTCCGCATTTCGCGCACCCTGCACCTATTAATCA
This sequence comes from Herbaspirillum sp., assembly GCA_028291765.1. Taxonomy (GTDB): domain Bacteria; phylum Pseudomonadota; class Gammaproteobacteria; order Burkholderiales; family Burkholderiaceae_D; genus Herbaspirillum. Next base: position 17,747 of record JAQGNR010000089.1, on the reverse strand, counting down.
CTCCGCAGCCAGCTAAACGCAGCATCGCACTAGCCAGCCAAAGACCCAGTTTCGCCGCTGAACCACTCGGCAACGAAACTCTTTTGCTGGCTAAAAAATGAACCGTTTAACACCGATTGCCGCTGCGCTGCTTACTGTATTCGCCACCCCTGTCTATGCGCAACAAGCCGCTGCGTCCGACGCTTCCGACGCAGCCCCCTCCTCCGCCTCCTCTCCCGCCACCACGCTGGAAAACGTCACCATCACCGGCAACCGCGAAGATTTCAACAGCCCCGCCGTAAGCCTCACCAAGCTGCCGGCCGACTTGCATGATGTGCCGCAAACCGTGATCGTGGTCAACAAGGCGCTGCTGGAATCGCGCGGCGCTACCTCGCTGGCCGACGCGTTGCGCAACGTATCCGGCATCACGCTGGGCGGCGCCGAAGGCGGCCAGATCGGCAACAACATCAACTTGAACGGCTTTTCGGCGCGCACCGATATTTACCTCGACGGCTTCCGCGATCGCGGCCAGTACTATCGCGACACCTTTGCGCTGGATCAGATTGAAGTCCTGATGGGGCCATCGTCGATGCTGTTCGGCCGTGGATCGACCGGCGGCGTGATTAATCAAGTGACCAAGAAGGCGAATCTGAAGCAGTCGTCGGAAGTCTCTGCCTCCATTACCACCAACGGTCTATGGCGCACCACGGCCGATTACAATCAACCGCTGACCGACACCTCGGCCGTGCGCATTGCGGCGATGGCGCAACAAGGCGCAGCTACCACCCGCGACCAAAGCAATGTGCAAGATTATGGTCTGTTCAGCACGTTTACCAGCGGCATCGGCAGCCCGACTGAAATCGTCCTCTCGGCGCTGATTCAGCATAATCACGATCAACCCGATTACGGTGTGCCGGCCTATAACGGCCATCCGGTCGATGTCGATCGCAATACGGCTTATGGCCTGGACAGCGATCGCACCAATTCCGATGTATTCGCGCTCAACGCCAACATCAAGCACAGGATTTCGCAGGATGCCGTGCTGCGCAACATGACGCAGTTCAATTACGTCCATACCGATGCGCGTGAAACCGCACCGCAGAGTCTCGGCACCGTGAGCGGCGGCATCTTTACGCCATTGCCGGCGGGGTTCACTTCACTGCCCTTGTCCAGCCTGTTCGTGCATGGGCAAACGCATGACCGCATCCTGACCGATTACTCGATTTCGAATCAGACCGAATTAGCTGCAAAAGCCGATTTCGGCGGCTTCAAGCACGACACCTTGCTGGGTCTGGAACTGGGCCATGACGGCTACAACAACCAGATGTCCAATCGATCCGGCGATTGCAATATCACCCCGCCACTGAGCACCACGCAATCTTTCATCGGTTGCGCCGCGGTGATCGATCCGGTCTATAGCGCAGCCGACAGCAATCTGCCGAGCACGCCCTACAATCTGCAAAGCGGCTCCGCTAACACGATTGCCATCTATGGCGGCGACACGATGGCAATCACCGATCAATTCAAACTGGTAGGCGGTTTGCGTGAGGACCGATACGTCGCCAGTACCGCTAACACAATCTCGCTACCCGGCAATGCCAGCCAGGCGATTAACTTCCTGAGCGTGCGCGCCGGCGGGATCTGGCAGCCCACTTCGGCGCAGGCGTATTACCTTTCGTACGGCACTTCGTTCAACCCATCGCTGGAGCAACTGGTCGGCACGGTCGGCACGACATCGCTGGCCCCGGAAAAGAACAAATCCTATGAACTGGGCGGCAAATGGGATCTATCGGAAGACTTGGCAACCAATGCCTCGATCTTCCAGATCCAGAAAGAAAATGCCCGCAGTCAAATCTCTTCCGGCGTGTACGCGCTCGACGGTACGGTGCGCGTCAGAGGCATCGCAGCGGGCGCTACCGGACGCATCAACAAGCGTTGGCAAATCACCGGCAACTACACCTATCTGGATGCGCAAGTCACCCAGGCTTCGGCCACCGATGGGACACAGGGCAAGGTGCCGGTCAACGTGCCGAAACATTCGTTTACCGGCTGGAGCACCTATCGCATTGCGAAAGACTGGGAAATCGGCGGCGGCCCTACTTATATGTCGGAGCGCTTCGCCAATGCCACCAACACGGTGCAAGTCGGCGGCTATACCCGCTGGGATGCAACGCTGGCCTATACGCAACCGAAATACGATATCCGTCTGAATCTATTCAATCTGCGCAACAAAATGTATTACGACGCCTTGATCCAGTCCGATGGCGGACGTTCGGTTCCGGGCAGCGGCCGTACTGCGTTGTTGTCGGTTAATTACCGCATGTAACTTTACAAGGCGCACCATCGATCATGCTCATCGCTATCCCCAAAGTACTCAACGACCAGCAATTAAGCACGGTACGCCAATTGCTCGACCATGCCGGCGACGCATGGGTGGACGGCCGCGTGAGCGCCGGCTATCAAGGCGCGCCGGTCAAGTTCAATCAGCAGATCGACGAACGATCGGAGGTGGCGCTGCAATGCCAGCAGATCATTCTGGCGGCGCTGGAATGCCATCCGCGCTTCATCAGCGCCGCACTGCCCAATACCGTCTACCCGCCGATGTTCAATCGTTATAGCGAAGGCATGGCGTTCGGCGCACATGTGGACGGCAGCATGCGCATTCATCCGCATGACGGGCGCAAACTACGCACCGATATTTCCGCGACTTTATTCCTGAACGATCCCGCCGATTACGATGGCGGCGAATTGCAAATTGAAGATACCTACGGCATGCATAGCGCCAAGCTGGGCGCAGGCGATTTGCTGCTCTATCCTGCGACCAGCCTGCATTCGGTGGCCCCGATTACGCGCGGCATGCGTATGGCTTGTTTCTTCTGGGTGCAAAGCCTGGTGCGCGACGATGGCCGCCGCAGTATGTTGTTCGATATGGATAATGCGATCCAGCAATTGAACCAGACCAATGCGGATGCGCAGGCGCGCCGTGCACTGGTTGGGTGTTATCACAATCTGTTGCGACAATGGGGGGAGACCTGATGCGCTTATTTGTAGAACGGATTGGAAGCGGAGCGGTTTTTAATCTGATAGATGCTGGAGCGACAGGTGGGCGCATCAAAATCTACTAGCTCAGATTTGGCCTGACATTCGCTGTACGGCGTCTCTGTCCGGAAACGACCCATAGCAGTCCGTCGACCACATAAGTAAGCGGTCTTCTCTTTCGGCTTGATGCCAGTACCAAAAGGATGAGCGAATTCTCGTTCGGCAGCACACGGGAGACGCCATGGCTGCATCCTCTGCGTAAACGTCTTCGATAACCTATTATGAAGTGCGCTCCACTACCGTAGCGACGGCAGCCTTGTCGATATCGACTTCGCCGGTGTCGAGTTCATACGGCTCCCCGTTAATCACCTTACGGAAGAGGTCAACCGCAGCGTCCGTATAGCGGTGGGTCAATTGCGGCGATTTGTGGCCGAGCTTCAGCGCGATATGATATTTATTGTCCGTCGTGGTAATGTCGAAACCCGTCTCTTCTTTGATGTGGTTAATGATCTTCCTCACCTCATGCCACGTATCGTAGCCGAGCCGTTGGCCGACGCCGGTCGCGGCGTACTTGTAGTCGAGATTGACCTTCGAGGCATCGGCGAGCGACGTAACGCCGAATAGCTTGGCGAAGCTTTCGCCAGACTGGACAGCATGCTCTAACTGCTCGAAGTTGACCTCTACGTGCCTCTTCGGGATGTCCGATCGGATCAGTTCAACCGAGCGTGCCATTAGTGCTCGCAGGAGCTTTGTGTTGATCCTCTCCAGGTTGCCCGCTTGTCCGAGCGCCTTGAAAACCCAATCGAAAGACTTTGCCGTAATGTTCTTAATCCGAATGTTAATGTCCGGTGCGACCGAGATGACGTGTTCGCGAGCGGGATTCGACGTCTCGTTGATCGTCTCATCCCACTGCAGGATGTAAATGTTAGGAACGACATCCGTCGTCGTGGCGCGCACCATGCGATACACGTCGTACAGGATCACCTTGATATTCGGGTCATCAGCGCGATAGCCGATAAAGACAAGTGGGTGTTCAATGAAGTATGTCAGCAGCTTCGCGCTGAGGTATTTGTGATCCTCGTCGAAGCATTGATAGTCGGCTTCGTTAATGACGAGCGACTGCGGGATCGTCCGGCACCCGTGGATCTTGAATATCTCGCCAATCGCGAGATAGCCTTTTCTCATGATCTGCTGCCCGACGATGGTTTCGTACTCGGGAAATAGGGGCTCAATCACCTCGTCGTAGTTCGTTGTAATGATCGCGTGCGCGCTGATGTTTTTCAGTGCCTCGATCTCGGCATCTAGCTCAGGCGACCCGTACGAACCTTTAGCATTCGGGCCTAGTCCCTCGAGCAGCTCCGCGATCATGTGCTTCATAAAAATGTCGGCCGGTGGCGCTAAAGTAGTCTGCCGGATACTCCCCTTTTCCCTTGCCCCACGCCCATTCTCGATACAGGTCGGTGAAGACTGAGCCGATCTTCTTGAGATCGCCGTTGTATGTCTGCTTGTAATAGGCGAAGTCCTTGTCGATCAGCGGACACTTCTTTGCCAGAGTCGTCAGCAACTCTTCCCAATTCGGTCCTCCCGCGTACCGTTTCGAGAATCCGGAGCCGACGAATAGGATAGGCTGGCACTCGGCATCCGCGAGGACCTTCGCAATATCGGCGGTGACTTCTAACTGTGCTACCCCCAGTGCCCGCTCTATCTGTCAAAGGAGGGTCAACAGCTCTCTGGCGGCGGCATTGCCATTGGGCGGCAGCCTTGGCATAAAACCAAGGCTAGTCTGGCCGGCCTAGGTACGGATTGAGCAGATGCTGGAGTTTTCGCCGTCGATGCCGTGTTGACCACGGTGTTGCTTGGAGATGTCCTCGGCCGAGCCTGCTACGCAAAGAAAGTCCGAACGACCGCTTCTGGCCGGAAGCGGACCGATTTGAATGGCGCCGCCATCCGCTGGGGAACCTCGATTACCAATCTTCATTTATTGCAGCGAGCCCGAAGCGATAGGAGCCTGTTTTTGATTCAAACCAACGGTCATTAATTTGGCCGGCCCTCGCCATCATCATCTTTCACCGGCGCCTCTACTTCCGTGTCGACCATAATGATTGTGCAGGAGCGCACGGAGCGGCTTGCGTTGGTAAGCATATCGCCTTTCGCCGTGTATATCTTGGCGTTGCCGGTGAAGTTGCCGGAAAACTTGAATTGCCACGGCAAATTGGATTGTTGCAGGCGATAGCCCATGCCGTTTAGCTCCATGCCGTCACCCGCGACGGTTCCCGACAAGACCTCTTCAACGACCGCATTTTTTCTGTGCAGCGTGACTTGATCGCCGTTGACCTCGGCAATGAACTTGGTCTGATACGCCGGCCTGTCGTTCCGGAATCGGTTTGCATCGCAAGCCATCAGGGCATTCCACCTGCCGTTCACAATCTGCTTCTTGCCGCCTGTGCCTGCTACAGTCCCCTTGCTGGTGAGGGTGCCGCGGTCCAGCTCGATCGTGACTAATTTTGGATAGTCGAAGCCGGCGCCGCTATAGCGGTCTACGGCATAACCAACGAGACCTCCAACCAGGAGGTTACCCCATACGTTGACGTTTGCCGTCGACCCTACGTGGTCCCGGCCGGATGCGTCGTTGTTCGCACATTCCACGGTCAGGTCGCCGGTACTTTTCTTGACCGTGACGCTGCCGGGCGTCTTGACGAACCACTTACCGGCATCGTTGGTCAGGGTACAACTGACCCCCAAAACATTGGACGAGCCTTGCTTGGTTTGAACCGAGATCGGTTGCGTGCTCGATCCCGTAATGGAGGCGCAGCCACTGAGCAAGACGGCCAGCGAAAATACCAAAATTTTGAACATCGAATTCCCCCGTTTTTTATTATCAATTTATCAGCGGTGATTTCTTCACGCCGGGTATTTTCTGGTGAGAGTTGGCAATATAACAGAGAGGGCGGCGATTTTACGGACGGAACCCTGAAAAATTCAACCCAACAATAAATCCATTGCGTAAGTTCATTTTTCACAATAGCGGAGCGGCCTGGAAGCTAAGAACTCATGATCCTCCGATCTTTTTCCGAAGGCAATGCTGTGTCAGGTTGGAAGGCGTCATTCAAAAAGAGTTAAAACCTGATCACGCTTAAAGTATCTCGCTATGTCCGCTTCTGGCCGTTAGTACGCGTTGGTGAACTGGCGCTTTCGACCCTCAGCGGCCATATAGCATTCCCGAAAGCGGACGTTTAACATTTGAGTTCAACGGTTTCCACAAAGGGTTGGGTTTCCCTCATTGCCAAGCGTCAGAGAACTCTTGTGCATGAATGATTACGTGATCGAATGACGCTAAGCCCTGATCATTCATCCTCATAATTCAGCTTTACGATCTGCAGGATGATTGATTCCGTCATTTGTTGGAACATGTTCTATTTCAAATGGGTTCACACCCTCCAAACATCCAACGTTATAACCATATTGTTCAGGATTGGAACGACGTTGATGATGGGTATAGATACCGCAATTCGAACAGAAATAATGTTTTGCTGTGTTGGTATTAAATTGGTAAAGCTTCAGAACATCATGGCCCTTGATGATATTGATACCGGACAGTGGAACCGACGCAACGATGGCTCCTTTTCGCCGGCAGATTGAACAATCACATCTGCGCGGATCGACTATTCCGCTTGGCAAGTCGAGCTCCAATACAACGGAACCGCAGTGACATGTTGCCCTGTGCTTCGCTTTGATAGCCGTTGCTCAAACTTTCTTGATCATGAAAGGTCCTCAGTGAATTTCATGGCGATTGCAATTCGCCGATCGGTGCATGCTGCCACGGAAAAATAGCAATTGCAACATCACGTAGCCGGCGTCCACGACGTCAGGTTTTGACCGACTGCAGGTATATCGGTGACGTCCCTCACTGACCGGTAGAGCCAGACCCTGACTGCGGAGTGTGTTTCTTAGGAAGGCAAGCGAAGGTGACAACCTCAATTCTCATCTTTCATTGAGAGCAACCCGCAATGGATTTACTTCCAAATCGGCCAGCACTGCACCCGCAACGGTCAAATGGGAAGATAAGGATTGCGGTATTCAGCGAGATTCATCATGGCAATGTCCTCACACGTCGAATAGTGGGCGGTGCTTGCATGCCGCACATTAACGTGCTTGGGCTCGGTCGCCGCGCAAGGTCATGACGGCGCTGGAGACGCTTGCGATCACCTTGCCGTCCTCGCGCGTGATGTCGCACAGGTAATGACTGATGGTCCTGCCGCCATGCATGACACGCGCATGCGCGCGTAGTCTGGATTGCCAGACGGGACGCAGGAAGGTCGCCTTCAGGTCGATGCTGGTGAAGGATTCACCGGCTTCCATCAGGGTCGAGTGAGCTGTGCCGATAGCGGCGTCAGCCAACTCGCAGAGTAGACCGCCGTGTACAGTACCCTGCTGATTGCCATGGCATTCGGCATCCGCGTCGAGTTCGATTACCGCCATGGCCTGGCCGATCTCCACGATCCGGAAACCCAGTAAGCGGGAAATAGCGGTGGGATAAAGCATATGCGTGACGTCTTCAGATTCGAGACTCCCGTCCAACTGTCGGCGTAAGTATTCGAGTACAGACAGGGTATTGGCAACGTGATTCATGTCGATAACGGTTCGGTGGCAAGGTGCCTAAGGGATTACAGCTCGAAGCATCTGGGACCGTTACTGCGAACGAGTTTAGCGGCCGCCGATATGGGGCACTGAAAATCGGCAGACTGGGTCAAAAATTCATCGAACCAACATACGTATTACCAGACGCGATAGACTCGACCAGTTTGCGGACCTTCCACACTGCGGCTATAGGCAAGCGCAACCCGTGCAACGGACACCGTCTCAAAACCGGGAAAGAACGGGCCGTAGATAGCAGATGACTCTGTCACGATAGTCGGGCTGACCGCATTGATGCGCAACCCGCGCGGTAGTTCGATCGCTGCAGCTCGTACAAAGCCTTCAACTGCAGTGTTCACGGCCGTTGCATTGCTTCCCTGACGAATCGGTTCATCTGAAACGATGCCACTTGTGAGCGTGATCGATCCGCCATTATTCAAAAAATTCTGCCCTACCAGCGCAAGACGCACTTGCCCAAGCAGCTTGTCTTGTAAGCCAATATTAAACTGTTCAGCAGTTGTCTCAGCCACAGGTCCGAAATGCAGACTGCCAGTGGTTGCAATAATTGCGTCGACCCTACCGACACGCTCGAAAAGCGTGGCGACGCTCTGAGCATCGGTGATGTCGACCTGAAAATCGCCGCTATGCTTGCCGACCTTAACCACATCGTGGCGTTCCTCAAGCTCTTTCACTACTGCTTTTCCTATCGTCCCAGACCCGCCAATCACAAGTACTTTCATCACAATCTCCTATTAAGAAACAATGGAAACCATTATTTCCCGAAATGATAATTAGATATATGCCTATATAATTAGTTTTGTCATAACCATTGGTTAGCAATATGGACAAATTCCGGAGTATGGAGGTGTTCGTCTCAGTCGTTGATGCCGGGAATTTCAGCGCAGCGGCTAACAAGCTCGATATTTCTGCAGTGATGGTGGGCAAGCATATCCATCAACTAGAAAAGCATCTAGGCACGCGCCTTCTTCAGCGCAGCACACGTAAGCAGCGCCTGACCGAGGCCGGGGGCGGTTTCTACGAGAATTGTAAGAAGGTATTAGAACAGGTGCGGTGGGCCGAGACGTCAGTCGAAAGCCTTCAAGCAACGCCGAAAGGATTGCTGCGGATCAGCGCGCCGGTCACGTTGGGAGCTTGCGTGATTGCCCCGCTGGTCGCCAACTACCTTGACTTGTATCCGCACGTACAAGCCGAGCTGGTTCTAAGCAACACTCGGGTCGATTTAATCGAAGAAGGGTACGACCTAGCTATCCGTATCGGCACACTTGGGGATGCGGAACTGGTGGCGAAACCGCTGCCACACTATCGGATGATAATCTCTGCATCACCAGAGTATCTACAGCGAAAGGGAGTACCGACATCGCCTGCCGATCTGGAAAAGCATCACTGTTTGACTCACCTAGTTTGGAGCAATCGTGGCGCGTGGTCACACTTTGATGCACCCAGTGAGATCACATGGCCGACCCAAGGCAAATTTTCGTCAAACGACGGTCATGCGTTACGTGGTGCGGCCTTGAGAGGTGCCGGCTTGCTACTTCAGCCTGAAGTACTGCTTGCGGAGGACCTCGCTGCCGGACGGTTGGTGCCGGTGTTGGAAAAGTATGTTCCGTCAGCTCGGCCTGTGCATCTCGTTTATCTCCCCGACTTCCGTCCGCGTCCCAAGCTGACTAGCCTAGTCAACTACATGCTGCAGTACCTCGGTAGTGAAACCAATGTATCGGATCACGCATAAATTGATTGCGAAAAATTGCCGCGTCGTTTTCGTGTGTGCCTGACCCGGGTTGAATGCTTGAGAGATCATACGGTTACTATGTTTCTTTGCTTCGCTGCAGGGTCGGCCGGTGGCGATAATGTTCATGATAATTGGCTCAATTTCATGCGATCGCCAACAGCCTTGGGTCATTGCTCCGGCGCTTATTTTTTTGGCGCAAACATCAAGCACGACTCACCTGAAGACTCTTTTACGTCAAGGCACGGTAGTCGCTTGCTTTTAAATTGCATGGCTCGGCATCCATACGGAAGATTCGCATCCCATGAAATAAAATAGTGTTTGCATTCTTTGCAGGACACATTGCGTTGATCATGTGTTGACGAGGCAATTGGTGCATCTTTCATCTGGATCTCATCTCATCTCATCTCACGCCGATTCTGGGGCTATTGTCCCCTATCAAACCCACTCGATTATCAATTGCGCTTCAGGTGTCAGAATTTAAAAAGGATTTGTCAGGCAGTAGCGTAGTCGCCACATTGGCCCGAGCCTTATGCAATTTTTTGTAGCTGTCGATCAGGCGGTGGTGCCTATCGAGACCCTCCAGTTTCATACTCGTTGGCGTTAACCCGAAGAAGCGCACGCTGCCGTCCACTGACCCCATTACCGCGTCCATCCGAGCGTTGCCAAACATCCGACGGAAGTTGACCGAGTAGTCGTCCAGTTCCCGGTTGTCATCCAGCAGAACCTCCAGCACCACATTCAAGGCCTGGTAAAACAATCCGCGCTCGAGCGTGTTGTCGTTATACTGCAGAAAGGCTCCCACCAGCTCGTGCGCCGCCTCCAATTGCTGCAAGGCGAGATGAATCAGCAGCTTCAATTCGAGAACTGTCAGCTGCCCCCAGTCCGTATTCTCGTCAAATTCGATGCCAATCAACGTGGCGATGTCGGAGTATTCATCGAGATCACTGTTATCCAAACGGTCAAGTAGCGCTTCCAGGCTTGCGTCGTCCAGGCGGTGCAAGTTCAAGATATCTGCGCGGAACAACAGTGCCTTGTTGGTGTTATCCCAGATCAAATCTTCTACCGGATAAACTTCCGAATAGCCGGGTACCAAGATCCGGCAAGCAACGGCGCCTAGCTGGTCATGCACCGCCATGTACACCTCTTTGCCCATGTCTTCAAGAATGCCGAGCAAGGTCGCGGCTTCCTCGGCATTGGCGTTCTCGCCCTGGTCAGAAAAATCCCACTCGACAAAATCGAAATCCGATTTGGCGCTAAAAAAGCGCCACGACACCACACCGCTGGAATCAATGAAGTGTTCAACAAAGTTGTTTGGCTCAGTCACGGCGTTACTGACGAAGGTGGGCCGAGGTAAATCGTTTAGGCCTTCAAAACTGCGACCCTGTAGCAATTCCGTAAGACTACGTTCCAGCGCCACCTCGAAGCTTGGGTGCGCGCCGAACGAGGCAAAGACACCACCTGTCCGCGGGTTCATCAAGGTGACGCACATTACCGGGTAGGTTCCACCCAGCGACGCATCCTTCACCAGCACCGGAAAGCCCTGCTCTTCCAAGCCCTGAATGCCTGCCAGAATGCCAGGGTATTTCGCCAGCACTTCATGCGGCACATCAGGCAGCGCCATTTCGCCTTCCAGAATTTCGCGCTTTACCGCCCGTTCGAAAATTTCGGACAGGCATTGCACTTGCGCTTCGGCTAGCGTATTACCAGCACTCATGCCATTGCTGACGTAGAGGTTTTCGACCAAGTTGGACGGGAAATACACCACCTCGCCGTCCGACTGCCGCATATACGGCAGCGAACAGATACCGCGCTGCACATTGCCCGAGTTGGTGTCGACCAGGTGCGAACCACGTAACTCGCCATCGGGATTGTAAATGGATAGGCAGTATTCATCGAGAACTTCAGCCGGCAGCGCATCTTTAGGGCCAGGCTTGAACCACCGCTCGTTCGGGTAATGTACAAACGCCGCATTGCCGATGTCTTCGCCCCAAAACGTACCGCCATAGAAATGGTTGCAATTCAGGCGCTCGATAAACTCTCCCAGCGCCGACGCCAACGCGCTTTCTTTGGTCGCTCCCTTGCCATTGGTAAAACACATCGGCGAGTGCGCATCACGGATATGCAGCGACCACACATTGGGAACGATATTGCGCCACGAAGCGATTTCAATCTTCATGCCCAAGCCCGCCAAAACGCCCGACATATTGGCAATCGTTTGCTCCAATGGCAGATCCTTGCCAGCAATATAGGTGGCATCAGAAACCGACTTCAACGTCAGCAGCGACTGAGCATCGGCATCCAAATTCTCTACCTCTTCAATTACAAATTCGGGGCCGGCTTGCACCACTTTTTTCACCGTGCAACGCTCAATAGAACGCAAAATACCTCGGCGGTCTACTTCCAAAATATCCGGCGGCAACTCAACCTGAATCTTGAAAATCTGCTGGTAACGGTTTTCCGGATCAACAATATTATTCTGCGACAGGCGGATATTTTCGGTAGGAATATTGCGAGTCACGCAGTACAACTTCACAAAGTAAGCTGCACACAAGGCCGATGAAGCCAGAAAATAATCGAAGGGACCAGGCGCTGAGCCATCGCCCTTATAGCGGATAGGCTGGTCGGCCACTACCGTGAAATCATCGAACTTGGCTTCAAGACGAAGCTTATCGAGAAAATTGACCTTAATTTCCATGGTGGAATTCCAAAAATGGTACTAAAAATGACGTAGCCGCTATTATCCATCGCCACGCCGGTGCGGTGTAATACATCGATGCTTTCCGCAAACCCTGCCGCATACTGTGCATCACCGAAGCAACACCAACTGCGGCACGGCATCACGCCCGGCCCAGATGATTGCGTTCTGTTCGTATCGTGAGCCAAGCTCTTTCGCAACATCTAACGAAAGCCCCAGCGCCAGAAAACTTGGTTCAGCCCACTTGCTCGTTGGATGCAGTCCAATTCCGTCGACGAATTGCAGGCCGAGCTTCGTCAGTTCATGCGCCAAATCTTCTTGACGACGAACATTAGTGGCCGGATCGCAGCGCTGGCTGAACGGGTTCCAGGCTGTAATGAAGGCACTAGACTCAACGTGAGAGGTCTCATGCAGTGCGGCAAGCGATGCATTCTGCTCACCTATCAGCAATGTCATCGGCGTATCGCCTTCGATGCGGTAGTGGGTCTCAAGGTAGGCCTTGATGGTATCCGGATCGATATTTGAGGAATAGGTCATGGCGTGTTCACACTAGATGCGTTTGCAGTTAATTGTTCCGTTTTTGTCCCGTTTTTTCCCGTTTTTCAAGCCTTCACCAGGTGTTCAATCACACAGTGAAAAGAAGCCGCTTCACTGTCTCTCCAATTTTGTCCGCAGCCAGTGGCCCATTTGGGAATCGTTGCCGTTCGCGCTTCCCTGTTCGCTCGAAGTCGAAGCCATAGCAATCAAGCCCAAGAAGTTTAACCCCCGCAGGCTGTGCCTCAATGAGGCTATGGACGAGCGGTTCTTCGTCCACCAACGATAAAACGACCGAACTGGCCCAGTCTGCTTCTTCGATCCACCCCATCCGGCCAAAGCCGGCAACATACCGGGCGCGCTTCAGTTTCAGGCGGAAGAAAGCGAAGTCACCGAGGCCAAGGTATTGCTCTGCATCGGGCTGATACTTAAGGTAGCGCGCGACCAGTTCCGCCGACGCATCAAATTGCCTCACATCCCCCATCAGCGAGACACGCTCGGCCGTCAACACATTTTGAGCGCCACAGTCGTGAACGATAAAACTCGCCCGACAATCTGCCGTCAAATTTTTAGTGTGCTCGGCCAACTGGCTGATGAGAAATACCGGCTGAGCGTTTTCATCCAAAACGAATGGCAGAACGGATGCAAACGGGTATCCCGGCATCTGGATTGATTGGGTCGCAAGGCTGCCATACCGACTTTCGTGCAGCAGGTGGACGACTGAATCGAAATCGATTTTCATGCCGACAGATTAACTGAACTTGCAGCTTTCATGTCAGGTGCAGCGGAAGACAGCCCCGGCGCATGCGCCCTCTCACGCCAAAGCGCCCGGCTTCTCGTTTTTTATGCGGAAGCTGACGATCGCAGCCAAACCCGATAGCGCCAAAATGCTGCCGAACCAGAAATCCACCGGCACGCCAACCTTATCGACCAGGGAGCCGCCCGCAAGCGACCCCAGCGCGATCGCCACCTGGATAATGCTGATGAATAGCGCCGAACCTGCTTCCGGCATATCCGGCACCGACTGCTGCATCCAGATACTGAGGCACAACGGTATGGCGCCGAACGCAATACCCCACGCCAATACCATGACGCTCACTTCGGCCCGAGAGCCGTGCGAAAACGGCAGCGCAAATAAAGCAATCATCAGTATCCCTACCATTGCCAGCAGCGCGCCTTTCAAATTGCGCGTTACGGCGGCGGAGATAGCGAAATTGGAAATAAAGCCGACCACGCCGAAACCCAGCAAAAGCGCGGTAATGGCAGACAGACTGAAGTTGGCGTTCTGCGCCAGAAACGGTGCGATATAGGTATAGGAAGAAAAGTGGGCGCCGAATACCAGCACCACCATCAACAGGCTTTTGCGCGGGTGGGCGCGGCGCAGCACTGCAATCAGATCGCCTAAGCGTACCGCCGCACTCGATGGCAAGGGCGGTAACAAAAACGCTTGCGCGGCCAGCGCGAAGGTCGTCAGTACGGCCGTGGCGATAAACGACATTCGCCAGGAAGACAGGTCGCTGATCAAGGTTCCGAGCGGCACCCCTATCACCGTGGCCAAGGTCACCCCGGCCATGATCATCGCAGTGGCCTTGGCGGCGAGCTGCTCCCGCACCAAACGCCCTGCGGCTGTGAGCGCCAGCGTCCAGAAACCGCCCAGCGCGGCGCCCAGCATGGCGCGCCCCAGCAACATCATTCCAAAATTCGGCGTAAAGGCGGATATAAGGTCGGATGCAAGCAGCATGACCGACAGCGCCAGCAGGATAAGGCGCCGGTCTATGCGCCCGGCCCCCACCATCATGGCTGGCGCTGAAATGGCTGCAATGACGCCCGGCACGGTGACCATCAAGCCGGCTGTACCGGGCGATACGCCGAGATCCCGCGCGATCTGGGGTAACAGGCCGACCGGCAAAAATTCAGTCGTCACAAAAGCAAATGCGCCTATAGCGACTGATACCACCGACATCCAGGAACGCAAGGTCGACGGGGTACTGCCGATCTCGCCGGAAAAACTATTGCTTCCGGAACTGGTTCCAGTCTTACTCTCTATCATGTAAATCTCCTGTCCTTAAATGTCATAAACAAATTCATTGCCGTTACGATGCTGCGCAAGCGCCGTGCACTCCGCAAATCCTGAAGAGAGCGATGCGAAGCATGCGTTCGAATGCTGGGGCCGAATTCGATGGCGGGAGCCGTGTTGTGGCTTGGACGAACCAAAGCGGAATCCGCCCAGCGAAGAGCGGAAAGTCATAAATTGAATCGTCTGAGGGATGCCAAAGGTAGAGGATGATCGGGAACTAGCCAACTAAGTCGCCACTCATCTCGTCGCACACATATCGTTTCGGACCGCATTTTACAATGCGAGTCAAAATCGCGCTTAGCACCGCAAGAAGTCATTCCGTGCCGACGGTCATAGCCTTACTCAGATGTAATTCTGAGACCGAGGGCACGTCCCCTAGCTGTGTCCAAATTAGCGACAGCGACGGCTGCCGTCGCTACTTCAAAAAATCGCCGGGCAATTTATTGGTATTGTTCCAGCCAATGCGCGTATGGCGCAGGCAAAGTCCACGATGCGCGCTCGACATTGAGTTCTTTCGCCGCGAAATAGGTCCAGTGCGGATTGGCCAGATGTGCGCGTCCTATCATGACGACATCCAGCTGCTGTTCTTCGACTACACGCTTGGCGATCTCCGGTGTGCCAAAGCCCCACGCCGACGACACCGGCACGTCAGCCTCCCGACGAACACGCTCTGCGATCGGCCCCATAAATGCTGGCCCCCAGGGAATCGATGTTTGGGGAATTGTAAATCCGACGCTGACACTGATCATATCCATACCGGCCTTTTTAAAATCGCGTACCAGAGCGATTGATTCGAGCAGCGTTTGCTCATCACGCCCGTCGTACTCGATCACACCGAAGCGCACGGTCAGCGGCAGGTTTTCTGGCCAAACTTCGCGCACGGCACGCAATGTCTCTAACAGAAACCGTGCACGGTTCTCGACGCTGCCGCCGTAAATATCGTCACGATGATTCGAATGTTGAGAAAAGAAACTCTGCGCCAAATAGCCGTGCGCGAAATGCAGTTCCAGCCATTCGAAACCAACGTCACGAGCACGTACGGCGGAGTCAACAAAGTTCTGACGTACGCGGGTAATGTCTTCCAAGGTCATAGCCCGTGGTTGTTTCGAAAGACCTTTTCCATATGCGATGGCTGACGGTGCAATGGTTTGCCAACCTCTCGCATCGCCCTCGTCCATATGGTCGTCGCCTTCCCATGGCCGGTTGGCACTGGCCTTACGTCCTGCATGGGCGATTTGTATCCCCGGCACTGAACCTGCGGCCTTGATTGCATGTACGATCGGCACGAACGCTTGTGCCAACTCGTTATTCCAGATGCCGGTGCAGCCAGGCGTAATTCGTCCTTCGGGTGTAACGGCAGTCGCTTCGACAATCACCAGTCCGGCGCCGCCGCGCGCCATGCTGGAATAATGCGATAGATGCCAGTCGTTGACCAGGCCATCGACGGCCATGTATTGGCACATCGGTGGGATCGCGATGCGATTGCGGAGAGTAACGTCTTTGAGTTTGAACGGCTGGAATAGAACGGACATGGTGACCTTCAGTAAGTTGATGATATTGCTTCGTTCCTGCGACGCCACGAGACCGATCCCGGGAAATCCGATGGGATTGGTCTCGCAATCCTTGTCGAGAGGAGCAAAAGCACGCCTCTCGAATGGGGATCAATGGCCGAGGTGCTTGTCGAAGAATTGCGTGATTTCTGTGAATGCCGCCTTGTCCTCGGGTACGCGATCATCCGTTTGGTACTGAGCGTGCGACATTCCGTCAAAAACTTCGAGCTGTGCATCGACGCCGGACTGCTGCAGCTTCTGGTGCACGCGGACCGTATTGCTGAGCAGCAGGTCGCGGGTTCCCGTGGTCAGGATCGCCGGTGGAAAGCTGTGCATATCGCCGTAGACGGGCGAGAGCAGCGGGTCCTTCAGATCATGACCGTTGGCGTAGACAACGGCCGCGGCATGGCAGAACCCATTGGGCGACACCAGGACGTTGTCGACCTTTTCGTTCGTGTAGAACGAGTCGCCCGTCTTGGTCAGATCGGACATCGGCGTACCGGGTGCGATCGCACCCGGCATTTTCAGCCCTTCCTGCTTCGCGCGCAGCATCAGCTCGAGTACGAGCGCGCCGCCGGCCGAGGTCCCGAAAACGCCCACATTCTTCGGGTCGTTCGTCTGTAGCACCGACTTATACACAGTTTCGACGTCGTCGAGCGCTGCGGGGAAATAAGCCTCGGGCGGCATGCGGTAGTCCACTGAAATGACCTTGTAGTGTCCAAGACCCGCCATCATGATGGCCTCGCCCGTACCCGACTCGCCAGGGTAAAGCTCGTAGCAGCCGCCGTGGATATGAATCAGCACCTTGTCGCGATGTTCGGGCGGAATATGGTTGGGCGTCACGATGTGCACCCTCACGCCGTTGATCGTCGATGCCTGCACCGTCACGTCCAGACGCTCGCGCATGGCCGGGAGCGTTTGCATGACCTTTGCGGCCTGTGCGTCGGCAGCCGTTCTCCATTGCTCGCCCGTCGTCCACAAGACATTCCAGGCGGGGTTGAGTGGCGCCGCGATGAGCTTTTGCAATTGAGGGCTGACTTCCGTCGGCACCGGAATGGTCTTCGCGGGCACTTGGCGGGGCGCAAGCGGGCCGTCGTCGGCAAGCACCGCGCCGGAAACTGAGGCGTAGGCGGCGCACGCGAGGAGGAGGAATTTAGTGAGCTTCATCGTAGAACTGTCTCCGGTTATGGCTTAAACGGCCACCTGATAGACCTTGCGGCTGACTTTCGGCGTGACGTCGCAGTGCTCGCCCAATGCGATCATGCCGTGTTAAACGGCTAACAGCTAAAACAACCCTCGGCTCAGGGTCTTGGCGGCAGGATCTCGTCCGGCGCAAATCGGCCAACTCCGGACCTTCACCGTTGGCAGTTCAGCGCTTGCTTTTTAGCAAGAGCGGTCGCACGGCTTGCCGAGGCTACCGTTCCACACTCAGAATTGCTCGCCCGCAATTCATAGAGCCGCCAAGCTAACATCCTCGCTAGCTAACTA
>JAQGNR010000045.1 GCA_028291765.1 Herbaspirillum sp. | reverse complement strand
CCGCCAATGTGAAAAGAATAACAACACATGTGCAAGCGGCGCATCAGGCTCAGGAAGCATAGCGTGACCGAGAACCTCCACGTCTCTCGCTCTTCGCCCTCGGCCTCAGCCATCAATGAAGTTCGCTTCAGCGTACTGGCGCATGCGGCATGGGCGCCCGGTCTCGAAACACCGGATGCATGGTCGGCCTGGGCCAATGGCAGTCATCCTGGCGATAACGCACCACAGATCGAGATCGGCACAGCAGGTAGTGCCGATCCGCCGCTAGCGGCCATGCCCGCCATGTTGCGCCGCCGCGCCAGCCTGCCCGGCAAAATGGCGCTCAATGCTGCGTATTCTGCTATAAGCGCCGCCGCCGACCGGACCGATATTCCCGTCGTATTTTGTTCCCGCCACGGCGAATGCGGCCGTTCCGCGGAACTGCTGATCGATCTGGCCCAAAATTTACCCTTATCGCCGACTGCCTTCAGCCTCTCGGTGCATAACGCGACCGGCGGCCTGTTTTCGATTGCCCGTCGCGATCACGCCAACAGTCTGGCGCTGGCAGCCGGTCACAGCACCATCGAGCATGCTGCAATCGAAGCCTGCAGCCTGCTGGCCGACGGCGCGAATGCGGTACTGCTGGTAGCCTCCGACGGCCCGCTGCCCGAGCCGTTCAGCACATTTACCGACTGCAACGAACAGTCTTTCGGCTGGGCCTGGCTAATGCAGGCAGCAAAGACCACATCCACAACACCAACAGACACCATCAGCCTGCGCTGGACCCTCGATACCGACCGTACCGGCCCTGCAGAGCGCGATGACGCCATGCCGGATAGGCAAGAAATGGCCGAACCGGGCGGATTGCAAATCATGCGCTTTTTCCTGCGCGGCGATCCCGGCTTGCAGCGCACTGCCGACAATCGCCGCTGGATCTGGAGCCGCCATGACTAAGACCAAGCGATCCCCGGAACGACTATTCCAACGCATCAATCGCTACGTGCGCATTGCCGGCACCGGTTTCAGCTTTTTCATTTTCGGACTGGGCGGCCTACTACTACGCATGCTGGTATTCCCCTTGCTGAACCTCGCCATTCAGAACCGCCTGCGCAAGATCAATCTGGCGCGCAGCATCATCCGCCTGTCATTTCTCTGCTTCGTCAAAATAATGCATTTGCTGGGCGTGCTGCGTTATGAAACCAGCGGGCTGGAGCGCCTGCAACGCAAGGGTTTATTGATTCTGGCCAATCACCCGACGCTCATCGATACGGTATTTCTGATGGCCTTCGTCAGGCATGCCGACTGCATCGTCAAGCAAGCGCTATGGAATCATCCTGTCACGCGCGGCCCGGTACGCTCCGCCGCCTATATCAGCAATGAAAACGGCCCGGGCCTGATCGACGATTGCCTGACATCGCTGGCAAACCGGAATAATCTGATTGTTTTCCCCGAAGGCACACGCACACCGGCCGACGGCAAGATGCAATTCAAACGCGGCGCCGCCAATGTCGCCGTGCGCAGCCGCTGCAACATTACGCCGGTGCTGATCCGCTGCCGGCCAGCGACACTGGGCAAGGGCAATAAATGGTGGAAAGTACCGCCCACGGTAGCCCGCTTTACCATCGCAGTACAGGAGGACATCGCCATCGATGATTTTTTGCAAAACGGCGTCAGCGAGACCCTCGCCGCCCGGCATTTGACCGAATATCTACAAAATTATTTTATGAAAGCGACGCTCGGCCATGCAGCAGTTTGAAAATGAAATAAAACAATTGATTATCGATGTCTTGCAGTTGGAAGATATGCAAACATCCGATATCGCGACCGATGCACCCTTGTTCGGCGACGGCCTCGGCCTCGACTCGATCGATGCATTGGAACTCGGGGTCGCACTGCAAAAACGCTACGGCATCACTTTATCGGCCAATTCGGAAGAAACACGTCGTCATTTCCACTCGGTTGCGACACTCGTCGCGATGCTGGCCGAACAGCGCAAGGAAACGCCATGACTACGCTCAACAACCTTACCAGCAATCCAAACAGCCATTCAAGCAGCAATCTACCAAGTGCCACGCTAAACCCCAAAATGAGCAATGCCGACATTACCGCCTGCGTCAGCTCGCTACTGCAAGAGATGTTCGAAATCGATGCCGCCGCAATTACGCCGGAAGCGAATTTATATACCGATCTCGATATCGACTCCATCGATGCCGTCGATATCGTCGTCAAACTCAATCAAATGACCGGCAAACGCATTCAGCCCGACGTCTTCCGCAGCGTTCGCACCGTACGCGACGTGGTCGGCGTGCTGACTGTGCTGCTGGAGGAGAAGTCGACATAAAGCGCCCCGCCCCCTCCCTCGCGACGGTTCTCACCGCACTGATCACACTGCTCTATCCACTACTGATCTGGTTCGGTCACAACCGCATCGAACCACGCGTGCTGGCCATGGTATTAGTAGCCGTCGCGCTGACCCGCTTGCCGATGCTTAAAATTGGCACGCTGGCGCGCTGCTGGGTGCTCGCTGCATTGGTGCTGGCTGCACTGGCGATCTGGTATAACGCACTGCTGCCGCTGAAGCTCTATCCGGCCATGGTCAGCGCCGCGTTTCTCGGCGTCTTCGCTTACAGCCTGCTGGCGCCGCCGAGCATTATCGAACGCATGGCGCGCGGACGCGGCCCCGAACTGCCGCCCTTCGTCGTCGCCTATACGCGCCGCGTCACGCAAGTATGGTGCGGCTTCTTCCTGGTCAACGGCGGCATTGCACTCGGCACCGCGCTATGGGCGCCGGCGGCCATCTGGTCGCTCTACACCGGGGTTATTTCCTACGTCCTGATGGGCTTGCTGTTCGCGGTCGAATATCTGGTGCGCATACAGGTCAAAAAACGCCATCATGCTTAAATCCACATCCATCAATATGCTGCAGTTGCCCTATGCCGGTTGCGCCCCCGGCCAGACTGTTGCCTATCGCGACGGCCAGGCCGTAAGCAATCGCAGCTTCCGCGCCCGCACCGCCGCCTGGCAGCGCCTGCTGGCCGCTGCGCCGGGGCAAAAATTCGCGCTGTTTCTGGAAGACAGCATCGATTTTTCAAGCGCACTCTACGGCGCCTGGCTGGCCGGAAAAACCATCTATCTGCCGGGCGATACCTTAAGCGCAAGCTGTGCTGCGCTTGGCGCCACGGTCGACGGTTTCCTCGGTAATTTCGATCCGCTCTGGTCGCCGCTGATGCCGCCGGAAGATGGGCAAGAGCAGCAAAGCGATGCCGGCAAAACCGATGTGCCACAGCTCGATCGTCCTCTGCCGGCCGATTTCGACGGCCTGGTGGTGTATACATCCGGCAGCAGCGGCATGGCGCAGGCGATTCCGAAACGTTTGTCGCAATTGGCCGCAGAAGTCGCAACGCTGGAGCAACTGTTCGGCCCCCGTCTCGGCCACGCCGATGTATTGGCCACCGTATCGCATCAACATATTTACGGCTTGCTATTCAAGGTTCTATGGCCGCTGGCGGCCCGGCGCGCAATGCACGTGCGCAGCGCCGTATTTCTGGAAGAATTGCTGCCATGGATGCAAAACCGGCCTTGCCTGCTGGTTTCCAGCCCGGCGCATCTGACGCGCTTTCCCGAGAGCGCCGCACAAAACCCGGCACTACGGCCACCCAAGCTGCGGGCAGTGTTTTCTTCCGGCGGTCCGCTCGCGCCGCAAGCCGCTGCTGCCGCCGACGCCTTGTTCGGCGCCGCGCCGATCGAAATTTACGGTAGTTCCGAAACCGGCGGCATTGCATGGCGTTGCCGCGATGAAAGCTGGAGCGCGCTACCTGGCGTGCAATGGCGCATAGATCCCGCTGAAGGCGTGCTGGAAGTAAGCTCGCCGCATCTGCGCGACGCACAATGGCTGCGCATGGCCGATCGCGCTGCTGCTGCCGAGGTCAGTGTTGGCATCAGCGCCGACGCTGCCTCTGCCGATGCGCAGCGTTTCATCCTGCAAGGCCGCACCGATCGCATCGTCAAACTGGCGGAAAAACGCATCTCGCTGAACGCCATGGAGCGCCGGCTATGCGCCTCGCCGCTGGTCGCCGAGGCCCGGGTTTTACTGCCTGACGGCTCCGCCGCCGATGCCGCCACTACCGCCAGCGCCGCCAATGGTGCACACCCGCGCCGCGCCGGCCTCGTCGCCTTCATCGTGCTCAGCGACAGCGGCCGCGCGGCATTGGCTGCCGGCAAACTGGCCCTGAACCGGCAACTCAAGGCCGCACTTTCGGACACCGTGGAAGCCGTTGCACTGCCGCGCAGCTGGCGTTATCTGAACGCACTGCCGCTCGATACGCAAGGCAAAACCACACAAGCCGCACTATTAGCGCTGCTCAATGCGCCTGCGCCGCGCCCAACCATGCCCAACATCACGCTATGCCGGCAGGATGCGCAGCATGTCGTACTGGAATTGCACATCCCTGCCGATCTGCTGTATTTCGACGGACACTTCGACGCCCAGCCGATCTTGCCCGGCGTCGCGCAATTGAACTGGGCGATTGTCTTCGGCCGCCGCTATTTCGATTTGCCGCCTGTGTTCAAGGCGGTACACACACTCAAATTTCAAAAAATCATTACCCCGGACAGCACCGTCATGCTGGAACTGCAACATGAGCCCGCCAAAGCGGCGCTGCAGTTCCGGATGTACTCCCCATCCGGCCAGCATGCCAGCGGCCGCATTGTATTTGCGAACGCCGCTGCTGCAGCTACAGCGATAGCAGCAAACAAGCTGCAAACCCAAAACGAGGCCCAAAGCAATGTTTAAAGCCTGCGTCGTCATTCCGGTCTATAACCACGCTGGCGCGATCGGCGCCATGACTGCTGCGGTAGTGGCGCAGCAGACGCATTGCATTCTGATCGACGATGCCAGCGATGCCCATTGCGCTGCCGTACTCGACCGCCTCGCCGCGGATGCGCCGGCGCAAATAAGCCTGGTGCGCCATGCCGTCAATCAAGGCAAAGGCGGCGCCGTAATCAGCGGTTTTCTGCGCGCCGCAGAGCTGGGCTACACGCATGTATTGCAAATCGATGCCGACTGCCAGCATCGCGCCGAAGATATCCCGCGCTTCCTGGCGATTGCGCAAGCGTATCCGCAGGCGGTCATCTGCGGCTGTCCGCAATATGACGACAGCGTTCCCAAACTCCGGCTGTATGCGCGTTATCTGACCCACATCTGGGTCTGGATCAATACGCTGTCGCTGGCGATTACCGATTCGATGTGCGGCTTGCGGGTCTATCCGCTGGCCCCGGTGCTGGCATTGCATGCGCGCCACCGGATCGGCCGCCGCATGGATTTCGATACGGATGTGCTGGTCAGGCTGTACTGGGCCGGCGTGCCGGTCATCAACGTGCCGGCCCGGGTCGGCTATCCGGCCGATGGCGTCTCGCACTATCGTATGCTGCGGGATAATCTGCTCATTACACGCATGCATGTGGCCCATTTTTTCGGCATGCTGCCGCGCGCGCCAAGTTTAATCATGCGCCATTTCGGCCCGCAGCTGCCGCACACCTTGCACACGCTGCCGACGCCGTCGACGCAGCCAACGCAACCGACAACCAGCGGCGAGGAATCGCAATGACCAGTCGCAACAATCTGCACTGGGCGCAAATCAACGAAATCAGTTTTGTCGGCGGCATGCGGCTGCTGTTTTCCATCTATCGCGTGCTGGGACGCTGGCCGTTCCGCCTGGTGCTGTATCCGGTCATTGTCTGGTACGTGCTGACCAAACCCGCCGCGCGCGCAGCCTCCCTCGATTTCCTGCGGCAGATCAAACGCAGCGATCCTGACGCCGGCATCAGCGCAAACTGGTTCGGCGTAATGCGCCATTTCGCCTCGTTCGGCGAAAGTATTCTGGACAAGATGATGGTATGGGGCGGCCTGTTCGACATGGGCAAGGTGAAACAGATCGGGCGCGAATTACTGGCCGAAAATATCGCGGCCGCCCGTGGCGGCCTGCTGATTTGCACCCATCTGGGCAATCTGGAATTGTGCCGCGTGGTTTCGCGCCAGAGCGCCACCATGAAACTGACGGTGCTGGTGCATACCAAGCACGCCAGAGCATTTAATAAAATGCTGGCGCAACTTTCGCCCGACAGCACACTCAATCTGATGCAAGTCACCGAGATGTCGCCGGCCACCGCAATTGAACTGAGCCAGCGCATCGGCCGCGGCGAATTTGTCGTGATTGCCGGCGACCGCATTCCGGTATCGGCCCGGCCACGCGTCAGCTTTGCTTCGTTTCTGGGCCGTCCCGCGCCATTTCCGGTCGGGCCTTACGTCCTGGCCAGCCTGCTGCAATGCCCGGTCTATCTGATGTTTTCACGGCGCACGCGAGACGGCGCCGAATTGCATTTCGAACACTTCCGCGACAAGATCGCGCTGCCGCGCAAAGACCGCGAACAGGCGTTCGATGCATTGACGGCAGATTATGCGCAACGGCTGCAACACCATACTTTGCGCGCGCCGCTGCAATGGTTTAATTTTTACGACTTCTGGCACATGCCGGCAGTTTGCCCAGCACCATCGAAAGCCGATCATGAACCAAACTAACGTTGCGCACGCGAGCGCCACAGTCACCAGCATAGGCGCAACTGCCACCACCGCTGCCACCGCCGCCGATGCAGCCACAACCACAATCACATTCGATCGCAATCGCCTGCGCATCGAAGACATCACCGCCATCGCCGCCGGCGGCTGCACCATCAGCCTCTCGGACGACCCGCAATTTCGCGCCGCCATTACCCGCGGCGCCGATTTTCTCGACAAGCTGTTGCGCGAAGACGGCACGATTTACGGCGTCACCACCGGCTACGGTGATTCCTGCACCGTCACCGTGCCGCCAGAATTAATCGCCGAGCTGCCGCATCATCTCTATACCTATCATGGCTGCGGTTTGGGCGAGTATTTCGACGCGCCGCAAGTACGCGCGATTCTGGCCACCCGGCTGACGTCCCTCTGCAAGGGTTATTCCGGCGTGAGCGTCGGCCTGCTGGAGCAAATCGCGCAATTGCTGCAACACGATCTGCTGCCCTTGATGCCCTCGGAAGGCTCGGTCGGAGCCAGCGGCGATCTGACGCCCTTATCCTATCTGGCCGCGGTGTTGTGCGGCGAACGCGAAGTCTGGCGCGCACAGCAGCGCGTACCGGCAGCGCTTGCCTTGGCCGACGCCGGCATGCAAGCATTGCGCCTGCGTCCCAAGGAAGGTCTGGCCATCATGAACGGCACTGCCGTGATGACGGCGCTGGCTTGCCTGGCCTATGAGCGCGCCCACTATCTGATGCAATTGGCCACGCGCATCACCGCCATGGCCAGTTTCGCGCTGGACGGCAATGCGCACCACTTCGACGAAACGCTGTTTTCCGTCAAACCGCACGCCGGCCAGCAACAGATCGCCGCCTGGCTGCGGCTAGATCTCGATTGCGAACAACCGCATCGCAACGAAAAGCGCTTGCAGGATCGCTATTCGATCCGCTGCGCGCCGCATGTCATCGGCGTCCTGGCCGATGCCTTGCCCTGGATGCGCAGCTCGATTGAAAACGAGCTCAACAGCGCCAACGATAATCCGATCATCGACGCCGACAACGAACGCGTTTTGCACGGCGGCCATTTCTACGGCGGCCATATCGCCTTCGCGATGGACAGCATGAAAAATACGGTCGCCAATATTGCCGATCTGCTCGATCGCCAGATGGCGCTGCTGGTCGATACCCGCTACAACAACGGCCTGCCGTCCAATCTGTCGGCAGCCAGCGGCCCTCGCGCGGCGATCAATCATGGCCTTAAAGCGCTGCAGATCAGCGCCTCGGCATGGACCGCGGAAGCCCTCAAACTGACCATGCCGGCCTCGGTATTCTCGCGTTCCACCGAATGCCACAATCAAGATAAAGTCAGCATGGGCACCATCGCCGCCCGCGATTGCCTGCGCGTACTGACGCTGACCGAACAAGTGCTGGCCGCAATGCTGATCACCGTGCGTCAAGGCGTTGCTCTACGCGCCGGCATGCAGCCGACGCCGGCGCTGGAGGCATTGCCCGGCGCACGGCTGGCGCACATGCAGCAGATGCTGGCGACCGACATTACGCTGATCGAAGAAGACCGCATGCTGGAACCGGATCTGCGCCGTCTGCTGGAGCACATCAGGAATCGAAAATGGCGTCTTTATGGAGAGTGAGCCCTTGAAAAGCGATCCTTTCATGCGAAATGAAGATCATCCTCCCGCCGCATGGTGCGCCGAAGTCGAACTGCAAATCCAGTTCTTCGATCTCGATCCGATGGACGTGGTCTGGCATGGCCGCTATGTCCAGTATCTGGAGCATGCACGCTGCGCCTTGTTCGAACAGATCAATTACAACTATCCGCAGATGAAGGCATCCGGTTATGCATGGCCGGTCATCGATCTGCATCTGCGCTACGCTGCGCCGGCGCTATTCATGCAGCGCATCAAAGTGCGCGCCACCATCGTCGAATGGCAAAACCGCCTGAAAATCGACTACTTGATCAGCGATGCCGAGAGCGGCCGCCGCCTCACCCGCGCCTCCACGGTGCAAGTCGCCGTTGCACTGGCCAGCGGCGAAATGTGTTTTGCATCGCCACCGATATTGCTGCAAAAACTGGGAATCGAAACGTGATCGAAAATATGCTTCAAAAGATAATGCCAAACACAACACAGCGCAGCCTTATCGACAGCGTCGCTTCTACACTCGCTTCTACTCTTGCTTCTACTCTTGCTTCTACTTTTTTTTCCACTGCATTTTCCGCCGTACTTGCCATACTGTTGCTCAACACCGTCTGCATCGCCGATGCGCACGCCGCCGCGCCTGTCGCGCAAATTCAGGCAGTGCTGGCCAAACCGGATGTCATGTGCGGCCGCTTCGATCAAAGCAAGCAATTGGTCGGCATTAAAAAGCCGCTGGCATCGAGCGGACGCTTCTGCGTCGTCGCCGGCCGCGGCGTGTTGTGGCGCACCTTGTTGCCGTTCCCCGCGACGCTGCGGCTGACGCGCGACGAAATCGTGCAGATGCAGGGCGACCGCGTGGCGATGCGGCTGGACGCGCAACAAGAACCGGTCGTCAAGATGATCAACAGCGTCCTGTTCTCGCTGCTGTCGGGCGATCTGAGCCAGCTCGACCAGTTGTTCAATATGGACGGCAGCATGCAGGGCAAGCAATGGAAAGTGGCGCTGACGGCAAAAGCGCCGGCACTGGCCAAAGCCATCGGCGCCATTACGCTCGAAGGCAGCGACTACGTGAAAAAAGTCACCATCAGCGAAGCCGGCGGCGATCATACCGACATCCTGTTTTCCGATATCCATAGCGGCGCAACAGCACTCAGCGCAGAAGACGGAGCCGCATTTGCGCAATAAGAGCAGTTCCTGGCAACGCTCGGCAGCGCTGCTATGGCTGCTGGTAGCGGCACTGTTGATCGGCCATAACGGTTATCTATGGCTGGTCCAGCGCATCACACCCAATACCGACATTACGGCCTTGCTGCCCGCGCAACAGCAAGACCCGATCAAACAACAAGCCTTCGATCACATGGTGGCGTCGGCGCAGCAACGGCTGGTGGTGCTGATCGGCGCATCCGATTGGCAACAAGCGCAGCGCGCCGCCGATGCCTACCGCACCGTCATTGCGCGCCGCCCCGATCTGCTGACGCAGGACGATGCCGATGCTGCCTCGGAACAGAATCAGCGCGACTGGCTGGCGCCGTTTTCGGCCAGCCGGCTCGGTCTGCTGACGCCGCAGCAACGCAGCGATTTGCAAACCCAGCCGGTCACTTTTTGGACCCAGCGCGCCCTCAGCGGACTGTACGGCGCTTTCGGCGGGCCGCGCCTGGGGGCATGGCAAGACGACCCATTCGGACTCTTCAGCAGTTGGGTGCAAACCCGCGCCCAAGAAACCCCGGTGCGTCCGCGCGACGGCAAGCTGTTCGTCGAAGCCGAGGGCCGTTCTTACGTCGTGCTGCTGATGCGCCTGCGCCAGCCGGCCTTTGCCATGGCGACGCAGCAAGCCGTCATGCCGTTGGCGAATGCCGCCAAACAGGCCGCCCTGCAAGCCGTTCCGAGTAGCGAGATTATTACTGCCGGCGTGGTATTGCATGCGGCGGCGGCCAGCACCCAGGCCGCCGGTGAGATGTCCACCATCGGCATCGGTTCGCTGCTCGGCATTTTGCTGATGATGTGGCTGAGCTTCCGTTCGCTCAAACCGATCGCGCTGATTGCCGTATCGATTGCCATCGGCTGCCTCGGCGCTTTATCGATCTGCTGGCTGCTGTTCGGCCAGATCCATCTGCTGACCCTGGTATTCGGCGCCAGCCTGATCGGGATTGCGCAGGATTACGGTATTTATTTTCTGTGCTGCCGCCTGCGCGTGGACCAGCAGCAAGACATCGGCCCGCGCAATTTACTGCGCAAGATATGGCCCGGCCTGTGCCTGACCTTGGCCGCCGCCCTGATCGGCTATCTGGGGCTGGCGCTGACGCCCTTCCCAGGTCTGCGTCAGATGGCGGTATTTTCGGCACTCGGGCTGATTTTTGCCTGGCTGACCGTGCTGTGCTGGTTCCCGATTTTTACCAACAGCGGCAAGCTGCGCGCCAGCACGCCGGCACTGGCGTTCGGCGCCAGCCGGGCACGCTGGCCGTTGTGGCGCGGCAATCGCGCCGGTTATTGCGTGGCGGCGCTCTTTATCCTGATGGCAGCGCTCGGCATCGCCCGCCTGCAAGTAAGCGACGATATCCGTTCCTTGCAAAAAACGCCGCCCGATCTGCTAGCCGATCAGCTCAAATTAAGCCGTCTGCTGGACGCCCCCACGCCGGTGCAGTTTTACCTGATCCGCGCCGACACCACCGAACAATTGCTGCAGCGCGAAGAAGCGCTGCAAACCCGCCTGCAAGCGCTGATCGGGCGCAAAGTCATCAGCGGTTATCAGGCAATTTCAAGCTGGTCGCCATCGGCCAAACGGCAGCGGGAAAATCAACAATTGGCGCAAGGCGCATTACTGGCCGCCGCTGGCCCCTTGCCCGCCATCGCGCAGCAGATCGGCGAAGACGCCGCGTGGGTCGCCAAACTGAAAGCCGGCATCGCCGCACCGCAAACCTTACTGACGCCGGACGCTTTTCTGCACACGCCCGCCGGCGAACCCTCGCGCTATTTATGGCTGGGGCAGATCGCCGACCAATCGGGCCGCGCCAGATACGCCAGCATCGTGGCGCTGCGCGGGTTGAATAATTACGCCAATCTGCCGCTGCTGGCGCAAGCTGCCGATCCGCAGCAAGAAGTGCAATGGGTCGACAAAGTCGGCGAAATTTCCGCTGTGCTGGGCAGTTACCGCCGTTATATGAGCTGGGTCGCCGCGGGTGCGTATCTGGCGATCTTCGCGCTGCTGTTCTGGCGCTATCGGCTATCGGCATGGCGCATCCTGCTGGCGCCGGCAGCCGCCAGTATCGCCACGCTGGCCGCGCTCGGCTGGCTCGGCCTGCCGCTGCAACTATTTCATGTGCTGGCGCTGATGCTGATCCTCGGCCTCGGCGTCGATTACGGTATTTTCCTGCGCGAAGAACCGGATCGCCAAGATCGTTTTGCATGGCTCGCCGTGGGGCTGTCGGCGGTCAGTGCGCTATTGGCGTTTGGTTTGCTGGCCTTGAGCCAAACGCCGCCGCTGCACGCTTTCGGCCTGACCATGCTGATCGGCATGGCCATCGTCTGGCTGCTCTCGCCTTGTACTGAATTGTTTACGACCGTCCCTACCACCCATACCGCGCAAGCGACTGCAACACGCCCCCAAAATCGAGGAATCACATGATTGAGCAATGCGAAGTCGTCATCATCGGCGCAGGTCCGGCCGGCGCCGTAGCCGCGGCACTGCTGCGCCAGCAGGGCCGCCATGTCATTGTGCTTGAGCGCGAGCAATTCCCGCGTTTCTCGATCGGCGAAAGCTTGCTGCCGCAAAGCATGCAATACATCGAACAGGCCGGCATGTTGCAGGCGGTGGTCGAAGCCGGTTTTCAGTACAAGAACGGCGCTGCCTTCGTGCGCGGCGATCGCTACACCGCATTCGATTTCCGCGACAAGCATTCGCCCGGCTGGGGCACCACCTATCAGGTGCAGCGCGCCGGTTTCGATCTGGTGCTGGCAACCGAAGCGGCGCGCCAGGGCGCGGATCTGCGCTACCGGCATCAAGTGCTGGCGGCCGATTTTTCCGGCGCGAATGCATTGCTCACCGTCGCGCATCCAGATGGCCAGACCTATCAGATCGAGGCCCGTTTCGTGCTCGACGCCAGCGGTTTCGGACGCGTGCTGCCACGCCTGCTGGATCTGGAACAGCCATCCGATTTCCCGGTGCGCGGCGCGATTTTCACGCACATCGAAGACGGCATTACCGATCCGCAATTCGATCGCAACAAAATCCGCGTCTGCGTCCATCCCGATCACTGCAATGTCTGGTACTGGCTGATCCCGTTCGCGGGTGGCCGCTGCTCCATCGGCGTGGTCGCGGAGCAGGCTTTTCTGGCCCAATATCCGGGTACGGAGACCGAACGGCTGCAAGCGCTGGTCCAGACCGAGCCCACGCAGCAACGGCTGCTGGCCAACGCCAAATGGGATACCCCGGCGCGCCAGATTGTCGGCTACGCCTCGAATGTCAAACAATTGTGGGGCAAGAATTATGCCTTGCTGGGCAATGCCGGCGAGTTTCTCGATCCGGTATTTTCATCCGGCGTGACCATCGCGGTAAAATCGGCCAGTCTGGCGGTGGCTTGCCTGCTGCGTCAACTGGATGGCGAGGCACCGGATTGGGCCGCCGATTTTGCCGTGCCGCTCAAAAAAGGCGTCGACACCTTCCGCACCTTTGTCCAATCCTGGTATGCGGGCGGCTTTCAGGACATTATTTTTCATGAACCGCAACAAACCGATATTCGCCGTATGATTTCATCTATCCTGGCCGGTTACGCCTGGGATGAAAGCAATCCCTATGTCAAAGAAAGCCAGCGTCGATTGGCCGCGTTGGAGGCAGTATGCAAGCCGCAATAAATATCCGGCGCCGTGGTTTGGCGCTGCTGCCGGTGCCGGCGCTTCTGTCAGTACTGCTGCTGGCGCTGGCCGGCTGCAGCACTGCGCCGAGCGCAGCCAAGCAAGATGCGTCGCTACCGGCCAGACTGGGGCTGAAGCTGTCGCCCGCTTCTCTGGGGCAAACGCTCAGCCTGCAGCAACATTTGAAAGTCGAACGCGCCGGCCGCACCGATGAGCTCGATACCGCGCTGGAAATCGATGCGGATCAATTGACGCTGGTTGGTCTGGCCTTCGGTCAACGCGTCATGACGCTGCAATACGACGGCCACGAATTGAAGACCTGGCGTCATGTCATGCTGCCGCCGCAAGTGCGCGGCGAAGACGTACTGGAAGATATGCAGCTGACTTTATGGCCTGCCGCGGCGATCCGCGCAGCGCTGCCGAGCGGTTGGGATTTGCAGGATAGCGCGCCCGGGACACCAAATGCACCAAATACACCAAGCGCACACTGGCAACGCACCCTCTCCTTCGAAGCACAACCGATCATGGTGATCGACTACGCAGGCCCGCAGCGCTGGGGCGGCCAAGTTGTGCTGAACAATCTGCGTTATCACTATCGGCTGACGATCACGTCTGCCGATGTTGATGCCAACCACGACGGAGGATCATGATCTATCTGAACCATCTCGGCATGCTGTGCCCCATCGGCGCAACCCACGATGCTATTGCCGCATCCATGTTTGCGGGCCGTAGCGGTTTGCAGACAGATACGCGCTATCTGCCCGATCTGGCATTGCCGATCGGTGCTGTCGATGCCGCGCTGCCGAGCCTGGCGCAGCTGCCCTTGCGCGAGCGCAGCCGCAACAATCAACTGGCGCTGGCGGCGCTGGCGCAAATCCGGCCGGCGGTCGATGCCGCCATTGCCCGTTACGGCGCAGCACGCATCGGCGTCGTCGTCGGCACCAGTACTTCCGGTATCGCCGAGGGCCAGGCGGCGTTGCGTCAATATCAGCATGACGGCAGCCTGCCGGCACACTTCCATTACCAGCAACAGGAGCTGGGCTCGCCAGCGGCCACGTTATCTTCAACGCTCAACATCGGCGGCCCGGCCTATACCCATTCCAGCGCCTGCGCCTCCAGCGCCAAGGCCATGGCAAGCGCAGCGCGCCTGCTTAATATGGGTTTATGCGATGCGGTCATTACCGGCGGCATCGATACCTTGTGCGGCTTTACCCTGGCCGGCTTTGCCGCGCTGGACTCGCTCAGCCAGACCCGCTGCCAACCGTTCAGCGTCAATCGCAACGGCATCAACATCGGCGAAGGCGCGGCGCTGTTCCTGATGAGCCGCGACGAAGCCACCGTGTCATTGGTCGGCTGGGGCGAATCCTCGGATGCGCATCATATTTCAGCGCCGGACCCGAGCGGGCACGGCGCCACGCTGTCGATACAACAAGCGCTGCAACGCGCCGGCCTCAAGCCGGACGATATCGATTACATCAATCTGCACGGCACGGCGACACTGCAAAACGACGCCATGGAAAGCCTGGTAGTCAATGCGCTGTTCGGCGAGCGGGTTGCGGTCAGCTCGACCAAGCCCCTGACCGGCCATGCGCTGGGCGCCGCCAGTGCGGTCGAGGCCGGTCTATGCTGGCTGGCGATGCAAGATAGCAATCCGCAAGGCATGCTGCCGCCGCATGTGTGGGATGGCATGCCGGATGCGGCGCTGCACCGCTTGCAACTAGCCGGGCTGCAGCAAACCCTGGGGCGTCCGCTACGCCGGATTTTGAGCAATTCATTTGCCTTCGGCGGCACCAACGCGGCATTGATTTTCGGAAGACAGTAATGCACAGCCCAAGCACTCAGAGCGCAACAATTCCACCCATCGCCAGCCTGCTGCCGCATTCGGCCAGCATGCTGCTGCTGGACCGGGTGGTAGCGGCCGATACGGATCGTTTGCAGGCCGAAGTCGCCATTACGCCGCACAGCCTGTTTGCCGACGCCAACGGTGTCGGCAGCTGGATCGGCATCGAATACATGGCGCAGGCGATCGCCGCGTTTGCTGGTTTTCATGCACATTGCAGCCATACCGACGACAGTAACAATCCAGCCAAAATCGGCTTCCTGCTGGGCAGCCGCCGCTATACTGCGAATCAAGATCATTTTGCGCTCGGCAGTACTTTGCAGGTGCACGTACTACGGCTACTCCAAGCTGAAAACGGTTTAGGATCGTTCGACTGTTTTATCGCCGACGGCGAAGAACACATCGCCAGCGCGATACTGACCGTATTCCAGCCGCCCGATCTGGCAACATTTCTTAAAGAAAGCGCAGTATGAGTAAAACAGTATTGGTGACCGGTTCCAGCCGCGGCATAGGCCGTGCGATTGCCTTGCGGCTGGCGCGCGACGGCTTCGACATCGTGCTGCACTGCCACAGCAGGCGCGACGCCGCCGATCAAGCGGCGCAAGAAATTGCGGCGCTCGGGCGGCAAGTACGGGTACTGCAATTCGACATTGGCCAACGTACAGAAACCGCGCAAATCCTGCTGGCCGATATCGAACAGCATGGCTGCTATTACGGCGTGGTATGCAACGCCGGCATCGCGCGCGACAATGCCTTTCCCTTAATGACCGGCGCCGATTGGGACAGCGTCATCAAAACCAATCTGGATGGCTTTTACAATGTCCTGCAACCGCTGGTCATGCCGATGGTACAGCGCCGCGCGCCGGGCCGCATCGTGACGCTGGCATCGGTTTCTGGGCTGATCGGCAATCGCGGCCAGGTCAATTACAGTGCCGCCAAGGCCGGCATCATCGGCGCCACCAAAGCGCTGGCGCTGGAACTGGCGAAGCGTCAAATCACTGTCAACTGCGTCGCGCCCGGCGTCATTCAAACCGATATGCTGGAGGCAGCACCGATGGAAGAGATTTTAAAAATGATTCCGGCCCGCCGGGTCGGCCAGCCGGAAGAAGTAGCGGCCACCGTCAGTTTCCTGATGGCCGACGATGCCGCCTACATCACGCGCCAGGTGATTTCGGTCAATGGCGGTCTGGCATGAGCGCGCGCATGGAACGCCGCGTGGCAGTCACCGGCATGGCAGGCATCAGCCCGATCGGTTGCGATTGGGCCGAAGTCAGCGCGCGTCTGCACAGCTATCGCAACGCCGTCGTCAGAATGAGCGAATGGGACGAGTATCAAGGGCTGCTGACGCGCCTGGGCGCACCGGCGGCGCAATTCAGCTTATCGGATCGCTATAACCGTAAAACCATGCGCAGCATGGGCCGCGTGGCGCTGATGGCGACCCGCGCCAGCGAACTGGCGCTGATCGATGCCGGTCTGCTGGATCATCCGCTGCTGACTGGGGGCATGCTCGGCGTGGCCTACGGCTCGTCGACCGGCACCCCGAAAGCGGTTGGCGATTTCAGCACCATGCTGCTGGAGAAATCCACCCGCAACATCAATGCCAATACCTATATCAAAATGATGTCGCATACCGCGCCGGTTAACATCGGCGTATTTTTTGGCGCGGCCGGCCGCATCATTACCACTTCCAGCGCCTGCACCTCCGGCAGCCAGGGCATCGGCTACGCCTTCGAAGCCATCCGCAGCGGCCGCCAGTTGGCGATGATTGCCGGCGGCGCCGAAGAATTGTGCGCCACTGAAGCGGCGGTATTCGATACCCTCTATGCCACCAGCGTGCGCAACGATACGCCCGAGCTCACCCCGACCCCATTCGACGCGGCGCGCGATGGCCTGGTCATCGGCGAAGGCGCCGGTACCCTGATTCTGGAAGAGCTGGAACATGCGCAGGCCCGCGGCGCCAGAATTTACGCCGAACTGGTCGGCTTCGGCACCAATAGCGACGGCCGCCATGTCACCAATCCGAACGCCGCAACGATGCGCACCGCGATCGAGCTGGCGCTGGCCGATGCGGCGCTTCCCGCATCTGCCATCGGTTATGTGAATGCGCACGGCACCGGCACGCAACAAGGCGATATCGCCGAATCGCACGCCACGGCGCAAGTGTTCGGCAACAAGACGCCGATCAGTTCGCTGAAAAGCTATATGGGTCATACCTTGGGCGCTTGCGGCGCACTGGAAGCCTGGGTCAGCATTCAAATGATGCGCGAGAACTGGTTTGCGCCGACCATCAATCTGAAAAACGTCGACCCGCAATGCGCGGAGCTCGATTACATCATCGGCGAAGGCCGCACGCTCGATTGCGAATATCTCATGTCGAATAATTTTGCATTCGGCGGCATCAACACTTCCCTGATCTTTAAACGCCATTGCGCATAGGAGCCATCATGCAGCAGCGCATTCAACGACTTCTTCGCACTCTGCCGCTGACAGCCGCAGCCGTGTTTGCCATATTCGCCACATGCATTTCCGCCCCCGTCCAGGCGCGCGACACCAGGCTGCTGTTGCCGATTGCCGAGGCGATGACGCAAATCGACGATGCCTATCCCGACCGCGGACTGGTGATGTTTTTTTTCGGCGATCAAAAATATCCCAGAGTGACGGCGCGACTGGGCGGCGATATCTCCGATCGCAAAACCAATGCCTTCGGCAGAGCCGATGAAACTGCGTGTAATTGGGTTTTCCTGTCCAGCCTGATGGAGCTGGAACAAGAGGCGGAAGATGTCGGCGCCAATGCCGTGATCAATATCGTCAGCTATTACAAGAAAAATGAAATGTCGAGCTCGACATTGTTTGAATGTCACGCGGGGACGATCATGGCTGGTGTGGCGCTTAAGGGGGATTTTGTGAAGATTGCCAGTCCTTAGGCTTTGTTGTTGGCGCTTTTAAATCCTTTAAGTTTTACCGGTAGAGGTGATCCTTCGATACGGGCTAAAGCCCTACTCAGGACGAACGGTTTTTCTTTAAAATTTTCACTAAAACCCATTCAGCCTGCGGTCTGCTCAGGGCGAACGGTTTTTCTTTAAATTTTCACTAAAACCCATTCAGCCTGTGACCTGCTCAGGGCGAACGATTTTTCTTTAAAAATTTTCACCACCCCCCCGTTCGTCCTGAGTAGCCGCAACGCGGCGTATCGAAGGATCACCTCAACAGGTAAAACTTAAAGGATTTAAAGCACCCGCACAAAAGTCTGAAGAACCACAATTTAAAAATAATTTTTATAAAGGACCACCATGCAATTCTCACGCCCCCTGCTACTCACCCTCTCCCTGATCGCCTGCGCCGCCACCGCTCTCCCCGCAATGGCGCGCGATTCCAAACTGAATTTACCGATCGCAGCAGCCATGCAGGGCAAAGACAAAGCCGAAGCCACCCAAGGCACGGTGAAATTCTTTTTCGGCGATCAACCCTATCCCCAAGTCCTGGAAAAAATGGGAAGCGATGCGTCAAATCGCAAAACCAATGCCTTCGGTAAATCCGATGCGACTGCCTGCAACTGGGTATTCCTCGGCGCCTTGATATCGCTGGAGAAAAGGGCGCAGCAACTGGGCGCCAATGCCGTTATCAATATCGTCAGCAACTACGAGAACAATGTCATGTCGAGTCCAACGGATTACGAATGCCACGCCGGTGCGATCATGGCCGGTGTTGCGCTTAAAGGCGATTTTGTGAAAATCGCGGATCACTAGGCCTGTTGACATTTAGTTTAGGAGAAACGCGAACAAGAATGCGTGCTGGCCGCAAGTTGTTGCCGTCCGGTGAGATGTGCCAAACAATCAGGAAAATATTGTGTGAGCGCAGCGAGTATTTTTCGTTTGGCGCGTCTCACCGGACAGCAACAACTTGCGACCAGCGCGCATTCGCATCCCCGAATTAAATATCGGGGACTTACAATCGGCATGGGGACGGCCACAAGGCCGTACCCCTGCCACACCACCCGGGATGCGAGTCCGCACCGGGCAGTTCGAGAAGTTGAGGTCAAGACAGGCGAGGCACTCCCAGACGGTCACCACAACAGGTAAAACTTAAGGACATCCACAGAAAACTCGGATGAGGCGGAAAAGTGCGATGTGCTCAGTATAAATGTCTAACGGCGGCTGTCAGGCGTCGAATGAATATCTGCACGACTGGCAAACTAGAGGCGGCGGCGAGAAGTAACAATACTAAGCTTGCAATGTCCAATGTGGAGACGGTTGCTCCGACAAGTAACCAACTCGAAACTACTCCAACGGGTGGAATTCCCAGCAATACCAATGACGACCCGACGGGCCCCAACGTACCCAACAGTGAAAACCAACAAGCCTGGCACAGCGCTATGCCAATGAAAGTGGCGTACAGGCAGGCGGCCAATGCTTGCCAGTCAAGCGATGATTCGAAAAGACCCTCGTGCTGCAATGGTAGAAAGAGTGCGACCATTGCTGCTCCTAGCATCAAGGCCCAGGCAGTGAATGCCGCACTTGGCATATCGACCGGTCGTCGTTTCACATAGACCGACCCACAAGCCCATGCAAATGCGGCGCCAGACATAACCACGGCTCCGATGCCGTTGAAGGTCGGGTCAAAGGATGCCGACAGCACCAGCCCTGCGACACCGACGCTACTGATAGCAATCGCGACACGCTGCGACGGTGTCGGGCTCTGACCGAGCAGCCATTCAATAATCGTGGTCCAAAAGGGCATCGAAAAGGCAACAATTGCTGACCGTGCGGAGTTGAGTTGGACGATGGCATAGACTGATAGGATATTCCAAGCGACCACGTTCAAGAATGACGCAGAAATCAAACGGGTGAAGTCACGCCTCCTGACCCGAACCGAGATGCGATTTACCATGCAAAACAACATGAGGGTGGAGCCACCCACTGCAAGTGTCAGGACGCGGAAAGTAAGTGGCGGAACGCTACCAAGAGCGATGAATGCAGCAGGCCAGTTAAGCCCCCAAAGGGCGACTAGGATGACCGCGAGAAGGGCCGGCCGCACGCTCAGCCCCCGCCCTTTTCTATCGCCATGCCCTGACCTGCAAAGAAGTCGGAAAACTGATCAATCGCCAGGGTGGCAAACGCTTGATATGGTGGTACGCCGGATGGATTATGAAAAACGACAATACCATCTTCTTGCCCAAGCACAAGAACAAGGTGTCCACCATTGCTTGAGGAGATTCGTGGCCGCATAGGATTACGAATTTCCTGACTTACCGATGCCATACCGAAACCGCCCGATGGAATCGAAGCGAGGAAATCCGGCAGCGAGGTGCGGACGATTGGCTCAACAGCAAGTCCAAAGTGATCACCGGTCCATGTGGCAAAGGGGCGGTACACCAAGCCCAGCACCGATCCATCGTCTTTCGGCACGTATACCTCATTCCGGATTGCCTCTTGAAGCAGGACGAAACGGTTGGGCCTTGAAATACCCCAGTGATCCAGTATGGACTCCAGGCAGGCTAGGCCGCATACGCGCTTCATCCAGTATCTGTAGTCATGTTCTGAGGGAAACCCATGCTTCACCCAAGTGGGGTCGGCGCATGGGTCGGCATTTCCAACAGCTATTGCCTCAACCCAGGAGGGGTCAGACCACTGCGAGTGGTAGGGGGCTCTATTGATCATGAATCAGCGCTCATTGATGCGATGACCGAATCAGAAAGAGTAGGCTGATTGGCGTACTGCTTGGCAACCTCAAACCGTTTGGGTTTCTTCGCCGCATTAAGTATTTTTTCGATCATTGCGTCGTACGATATCCCGGTCTTTTCAAACGATTTCGGTAACACGGACTGCGGCATGAGGCCCGGCAGCGTGTTGATTTCGAGAACGCTAACGTTGAAATCTTGGGTCAACAGCATATCGATGCGCGAATATCCTTGTGCCCCTAACTCGCTGTGTATTTGGACTGCGATTTTCTGCATCTTTTGAGACAATTGGTCGTTAATCCTGGCAGGTATCGACTTATTGACACTCGAATACCCGTTCTTCATCCCAAAATCGAACACCTCTCCGCCAGTATGCAATTCACATACTGGTAGCGAAGTCACTACGTCATCCAAATCATGGACACCAATAGAGAACTCACGACACCCGCTAAGGAACTTCTCCACCAAGCAAGATCCGAACTCATTTAACAGCGAGTCAATATGGCATTGATATTGATTCGCCTCATCTACCAGCTTTAGTCCGATAGAAGCACCGCTGCTTACAGGCTTGATCATCACTTTTGCGCTATTTAGCACATTAGTAGCCTCGGCGAAATTCGGTACAACCTCCCCCCTTTCGATAACAATGTAGGGGGCAGTGGCAACCCCTATGCCCTTGAGGAAGCGTTTGAAGAGGACCTTATTCATTCCCACAGCGCTCGCGCCAACGGACGACCCGACGTAAGGAATATCCAACCATTCCAGCACGCCCTGCAACTTGCCGTCCTCATGGTACGCGCCATGACTCGCCATAAACGCAATATCAGGGCAAAATGCGGCCAACTCACCAATGAACGTTGGTGAGTCGCAGCGTAGTTCCTTCGTTATATAACCCAGCCTCTTGATTGATGCCGTGACACTCGGGAACGCGCATAAGAACGATTCATGCGCCCAGCCACCGTATAACACTGCTACTTTTTTCATCTTTTATCACTTTGGTTAGTTGAGGAGGACAGGCCGCCTGAAGTAGGCTTTCTGCAAGCAAGGAGATGGAACATACGTAGCCAACAGGCGCTGACTCACCAAAGACCAGTGGTAATTCTGTGCAGCCAAGGATCACAGTGTCGCAGCCTTGTTCATACATGCGAGCCCTGACCCGCTCAAGACAGTTCCGCTGCTCTGGTCCGATTCGCCCCTCAAGCACCGCTCGGATGACCTGATTGATCTCATGCTGATGTTCGGGTGATGGCCCAATATCCACCATCTCCCCAGCCTTAATCGCATGTCGGTAAATCTCGGCCCCCTTAGGAGTCGCGAGAATACCAACGCGGCGGTACCCGCTTTGCCCGAGTGATCTACCACGCTGTCAATCATATTGACAAACTTGATTTGCCTTCGCGCTGCCTCTGCTTTTATTGACTTTATGTAGATGTGGGCCGTGTTGCAACTAATACCGACCACCGATGCTCCTGCACTGGCCAGATCTTCAATTCCATGGCAAATCATCGTCGCCAAGTTCTCCTCCAACTGGTCGAAGATATTCTCTTGGGGTAAATTGTTAATAATAAGGTGCGGCGAAAAACTGCCCTCATATCGAGCAAACTTCATTATCTTTCGATATGTCTCAATTGTTGCACCAGAGCCCATCCCACCGATCAAACCAATTTTTTCATAGAACTGATGATTTATTTCTGCCAGCTTCATTAACCCATCCTTTTTTACTTTACGTATGCGAATGCAAAAAAAATAATTATTTGCCGCAATCACATGTTGCGCGGAAAATTTTTGAATGACAATTTTAGAGTTGCCAGCTTCTATTTTTAGTGATTCGGTGTAGTGGAATGAGCGAACGTTGTTATCTTTCGCAGAAATTTTCCAAGGCGTTTTTCATGCTAAGGGGAACCCTGCTCATTGACGTCATCTTGGGTGATCCTGACAGGCGCGCAGGGTATCGAGTGCGTTATCAATCACATAGACAAACTGGATGATTACCTGCATGCGGCCACCGGGACAACATCCCTCCTAGCAACCGCAGTACATCGATGATCACGGACAACAAGCCGCCAGCACATTCAGGGATGGCCGATTAGATCAACTTACGGTGGGACTTGCGCCTACTAGAGTGCGCCCATGCTGGGCGCACTAAAAAAAACGGCGCAACTTCAAAAGTGCACGCCGTTTTTTATTTAAACCAAATCCAGTGCTTCCTATTTAAAACGTGAACCGGTGACTTGTTGCACGGATTGTATGCACCTTTGCTTTAACTCCGAACCAACCGTCGCATTGATAGGCGCAACGTGATCCCAATTACCCTGTGTATCCTCGCCGCTAACAAGCCACGTATATGCCGGGCGTAAAGGTGGCATAACCTGTGGAGCCATATACCGAGTGACCAATCCTACCCTCGCGTTGGAACTCGTATTCGGTCCGGAAGCATGAAATAAAAGTGGATGATGAATTGAGAACTCTCCGGCTTCAAGGTTGATCGGTATTGTCATACTTGTATCCACATCAAGACCTATTTCCTGAGATCTGGTTAGTAAATTATATGGGCATGGCTTCTCATCATGCGGTACAAGTTTTGTATGACTTCCCGGAAGTACCTGCATACACCCATTACTCTCATCGGCCGAAGATAAAGCCAACCAAGTCGTAACCATGGGAATTTTCGATAAATCTCCGTAACGAAGTTTCCAGTAGTATAAATCCTGATGCCAAGAAAAAAAATTTGATGTATTCGGCGCCTTAGAATTAAATTCGCTTACCCAAACCAGAATATTTGGTCCAATCAAATGCCGTACCGCATCCAGAACAGCAGGATGACTAACAAGCTGAGCGATCCAATGATGTAATAAATGTCCAAATACCCGCCGTTCATCTTTGGCGACAACTGTACCCGGCTCACACAAGTTTAAATATGCTTGTTGTGCTAGCTGCACCTCTAATTTAGACAGCGCTGGTATGGGAAAGACAACGCCATTTTGTCGATATTGAGTGAGAAAATTATCAGGATTCATAAGTAATATTCTCCATGCAGATATGATGAATTTGAGCTGTTCTCACGGCTGTCGTATGTTCCTGCGAAACCTTAAGAGCGGCATTCGAGACTATCCTCATCAAAATCGGATCCCCACGTAGGAATGCATCGCGTACGCTGGCAGCGTCTTCAATGACATGTAAAAAATCAGTTCCGATGTAGTGCACACCGTCAAAGAAACCTAGTTCCGACAATCGCTTCTCTAGAGACGTACGCTCGCATACAACAAGGCATCCAGCAGCCATTCCTTCAAATACTTTTGCTACCAAATAACCAAATATTGAACCGCAAACAAGCATCGCCGGATGGCCACTCAGCAACGCTGCATAATTCTCACGTCCTAATCGCTCCATCGCTACGGAATCTGCACACATTTTGTTTGCTTGATCTCCGGGATATCCTGGGTATCCCGGATGATCAACCACATCACAAATTGAGTTTGGTAATTTGGCATGACAAAACTGACGGAATGGATACGGCCAAGTACGCGATCCAGATAACAAAACTCGATCAGATGACAACGAGGACGTGGGCTGAAAATACGAAGCGGCTGCATGTGGCGTCCATCTTATTTTTTGCCTCGGCACCTCTGGATACCAACTGAGTAGCTTATCTGGATAAGTTGCCAGTACTGTGTCAGCCCAATCAAACGCACGTAACCGTTGTTGACGCCGATGTGCAGTGAAATGATGGACGTCATCGCAAAAGAAAATTCGCCGTACCCGAGATTCGCCTATAGTTGGATCAACGCAAAGAGATGTGACATTACGCTCAAGCAGCTCATATGCCTCCCATAACAGAACAATTTTCGCCCGGTGGATTGCAGCCACAATAGCGGCATCTTCCATTTCGCCGATGACAAGCTTAGTCCAGCCATGCGTAACTAAACCTTCTTGTATTTCATAAAACTCTCGTGAAATATATGTTTCCCATCCGATAGGAACACACAGCAAAAATTTCCCATGCTCTTCTATCGAAGAATTGGGAATTTGATCAGACTCTTGGGAAATGCTCATGAGATCACTCTTATACTGAATAGGTTTTCTCAGAATTAAATACTTTACTGAGGCGAACCTGTTCAGATTGCCTTGCTATGCGAGATGCAGCAATCGCACATTTAGGAGATTTTCAAATAAGAAAATTCCGAAATTTCCAAACAACAGCGTTAATGAAAAACGGCGCATCTTCTTTCGAAGACGCGCCGTTTTTTTTATTTAAATCAAATCAAACAGATTTGATTTAATTTGATTTGCAGATATCGCTTACCTCTTTGCTTAACGCTCCGAAACAGCATCCACCACACACAGCGCCGTCATATTGACGATGCGCCGAACCGTAGCCGATGGCGTCAGGATATGGACCGGCTTGGCGCAACCCAACAGAATCGGGCCGATCGCAACCCCATTGCCGGAGGTTGTTTTCAAGAGGTTGTAAGCAATATTGGCCGATTCAATGGTCGGCAGCACCAGCAGATTGGCGTCGCCCGTCAATGGCGAATTCGGCATCTGTTGACGCAGCAGGGCATTGTCGAGCGCCGCATCGCCATGCATTTCGCCATCGATTTCCAGATCCGGCATTTGCTTGCGCACCAGCGCCAGGGCAGCGCGCATTTTGAGCGCCGATTCGCTGTTGCTGGAACCGAAATTGGAATGCGACAGCAAAGCCGCACGCGGCTTCAAACCGAAACGCCGCATTTCTTCCGCCGCCAGCACCGTGATTTCAGCCAATTGCGCCGCATCCGGATTTTCGTTGACGTGCGTATCGGTCAGCACCAGTTGACGATCGGTCAAAATCAAAGCGTTCATCGCTGCATATACATTCACGCCATCGCGCTTGCCCAACACCTGATCGATGTAATGCAAATGCAATTGGGTCGTGCCGAAAGTGCCGCAGATCATGCCGTCGGCGTGCCCCTTATGAATCATCATTGCGCCGATCAGCGAATGGCGGCGGCGCATTTCCAGCCGCGCATATTGTTCGGTCACACCCTTGCGATTGGTCATCGCCAGATAGGTCTGCCAATAATCGCGGTAGCGCGTATCGAAATCCGGATTGATGACTTCAAAATCGACACCCGGCTTCAGACGCAGGCCGAACTTCTGAATACGTTGCTCCAGCACCGCAGGACGTCCGACCAGAATCGGCCGCGCCAGGTGCTCGTCGATAATCACTTGCACCGCGCGCAATACTTTCTCTTCTTCGCCTTCGGCAAAGACAATGCGCTTGCGCTCGTCCGGTGTTTTCTTGGCGATCTGGAACAGCGGACGCATGAAGGTGCCGCTGCGGTAGACGAACTGTTGCAGGCGGTCGATGTAGGCTTCCATGTCCTGGATCGGACGGGCGGCAACGCCGGATATTTCCGCCGCGCGGGCCACTGCCGGCGCGATTTTGATCATCAGACGCGGATCGAACGGCTTCGGAATAATGAACTCGGGGCCGAACGCCATGTTGGCGATGCCGTAGGTGGTGGCGACGATATCGGATTGCTCGGCTTGCGCCAGATCGGCAATCGCATGCACCGCGGCAATTTCCATCTCGCGGGTGATCGTGGTCGCGCCCGAATCTAGCGCGCCGCGGAAGATGTACGGGAAGCAGAGAACGTTGTTGACCTGGTTCGGGTAATCGGAACGGCCGGTGGCGATAATCGCATCGTCGCGCACTGCCTTGACTTCTTCAGGGGAGATTTCCGGCATCGGATTAGCCAGCGCCAGCACCAGCGGACGCGGCGCCATCGCCTTGACCATTTCCGGTTTCAATACGCCTCCAGCCGACAGGCCAAGGAAGATATCGGCGCCCGAAATGATATCGCCCAAAGTGCGGGCCTCGGTTTTCTGCATGAAACGTTCTTTGTCCGGATCCATCAGTTCGGTGCGGCCTTTATAGACCACGCCGGCCAGATCGGTGACAAAAATATTTTCAATCGGGAAACCCAGATCGAGGATCAGATCGAGACAGGCCAGCGCAGCAGCGCCGGCGCCGGAAACCACCAGTTTGCAATCCTTCATCTGCTTGCCGACCAGCTTCAAGCCGTTCAGGATCGCCGCGCCGACGATGATCGCCGTGCCGTGCTGATCGTCATGGAATACCGGAATTTTCATCCGGTCGCGCAATTTGCGTTCAATATAGAAGCACTCGGGTGCTTTGATATCTTCCAGATTGATGCCGCCGAAAGTCGGTTCCAGCGCGGCGATGATATCGCACAGCTTATCGGGATCGGTTTCGTTGATTTCGATATCGAAGACATCGATGCCGGCAAATTTCTTGAACAGCACGCCCTTGCCTTCCATCACCGGCTTGGCCGCGAGCGGACCAATATTGCCCAGGCCCAACACGGCAGTGCCGTTGGTAATGACAGCGACCAGATTGCCGCGGGCGGTATATTTGAATGCGTTGGCCGGATCGACAACGATTTCTTCGCAAGCAGAAGCCACGCCGGGCGAATACGCCAGCGATAGATCGTGCTGATTGCTTACTTGTTTGGTGGGAGTGACGCTGATCTTGCCTGGCGTCGGAAATTCATGGT
Organism: Herbaspirillum sp.; assembly: GCA_028291765.1. Lineage (GTDB taxonomy): Bacteria > Pseudomonadota > Gammaproteobacteria > Burkholderiales > Burkholderiaceae_D > Herbaspirillum. The sequence continues at coordinate 2,073 of JAQGNR010000045.1, read as the reverse complement.
ATTCCAAAGCAGCTTGACGTAGCTGCTTACGTTGTTGCTCTTTTAGATCGATCATTGAATCCATATGCTGCATCTCTTTAGGTGACCACGGAAGACTTGGGATTTTACCAGAGTAGTCGAAACTTATTTAATCACTATTTAATCAATTCCGCGTACGCTATTCCCTGTGCAGTGCAGCATTAGGTACAATCGCCGCCATGTCCGAATTCGATTTGATCGCCCGCTATTTCACCCGCCCTGCCATGCCCGGCAGCCAGAGCCGTACTGTGCTCGGCATCGGTGACGACTGCGCGCTATTGCAGCCGAACGCAGGCATGCAGTTGGCCATTTCTACCGACATGCTGGTTGAAGGGCGGCATTTTTTCCCGGCCGCCGATCCGTTGGCTTTAGGCCACAAATGCCTGGCCGTGAATCTATCCGATCTGGCCGCAATGGGTGCGCAGCCGCTGGCCTTTACGCTGGCCTTGGCATTGCCGGCGGCGCAGGAGGATTGGCTGGGGCCGTTTTCCACCGGTTTGCTGGCCTTGGCGGATTTACACGGCTGCGAACTGATCGGCGGCGATACCACCAAAGGGCCGCTGACCATCAGCATTACGATCTTCGGCGAAGTCCCGGCCGGCGGCGCTCTGCGGCGCGATGCGGCCCAAGCCGGCGACGATATCTGGGTTTCCGGCACATTGGGCGATGCACGGCTGGCGCTGGCCGGTTACCGCAAGGAAATAACGCTAGCTGCAGCCGATCAGCAAGCCGCCGCCGATCGCATGCATCGCCCGACACCGCGCATAGCGCTGGGCTTGGCGCTACGCGGCATCGCCCACGCCGCCATCGATATTTCGGATGGCTTGAGCGGCGATCTGGGACATATCTTGCAACGTTCCGGCGTCGGCGCGGTACTCGATGTCGACGCGCTGCCTGCCGGCCCTGTGCTGCGCCGACAAGAGCGCGCTCTGCAACGCCGCTTCACGCTCGCCGGCGGCGACGATTACGAACTTTGCTTCACTGCGCCCAGCGCTAAGCGCGACGCTGTTTTGTGCGCAGCAGCAAGCACTACTCCCACTATCTCCGTTACCCGCATCGGCAGCATCGAGCGCACGCCCGGTTTGCGTTTGCGCGACAGCGACGGCGCGGCGCTGGACATTGCCGTTTCTTCTTTCGATCATTTTTCCTGATGACTCCCGACCAAACCGACTCAAGCGCGCATTCGAACGCGCACGCAAGCGCTCCTGCAAACATTCCTGCCAGCCCGCCCTCACGCGTGCGCTTCATGCTGATGCATCCGGCGCACTGGATCGCGCAAGGCTTCGGCAGCGGTCTTTCCCCCATCATGCCGGGCACTTTCGGCAGCTTGTTCGGATGGCTGTCTTTCGATCTTTTGAGCGCGCGCTGGCCGCTACTGTTTTCTACCGAAAATTGGCTCATCATCATCGTTGCCGGCTTTTTCCTCGGCATCTGGGTTTGCGGCAAAACCGGGCGCGATATGGGCCAGCCGGATCATGGCAGCATGGTATGGGACGAGATCATTGCGATATGGCTGGTGCTGGTCATGGTGATGCCGGCCGACCTGAAAACGCAGTTCTGGGCCTTTCTCTGTTTTCGTTTTTTCGATATGGTCAAACCGCCGCCAATCGCCTATTTCGATCGTCGCTACAAAGGCGGTTTTGGTGTAATGTGGGACGACATCGTGGCCGCGTTTTACACCCTGCTGGTGTTGGCGCTATGGCAGGTACTCATGGGAAATCCACTGTAAGCAACAGGCATTTTTGCAATGGATTCTGATTTTTGAAATTGTTGCAACATTGGGGAGGCAAGCATGGATCCAGACATCAAGACAAAAATCATTGCGCTGGCGGCCAGCGTCGGGCAATTGCTAAAAGCTAAACGTCTGCTCGCGGTAACTGCCGAATCCTGCACCGGCGGCGGGGTGGCGCAGGCGATCACGGAAATCGCCGGTTCATCGTCCTGGTTCGACTGCGGTTTCGTCACCTATTCGAATGCGTCCAAAAACGAATTGCTGGATATTTCCGAAGCGCTGATTGCGCAGCATGGCGCCGTCAGCGAGGAAATCGCGGCGGC
>JAQGNR010000038.1 GCA_028291765.1 Herbaspirillum sp. | reverse complement strand
GCCCGACGCCGGATCATTTCCGCGTCGTGTTTTTGCCCAATACCGACGATCTGACAGAATCCATGGGACGCATCGCGCACTTTCTGGAAGGATACCGCCGGCATCACGGTACGGCCTGACGCTGCGGCGAATACCGGATCGACGCCCTCGGCTGGCTGGATGATTGCCCGATATCGTATGATGCCGGTCGGAACGCGATACGGCTTATGTAGTGCTTTATTGGCTTTATTGCCTATGTATGGCTTACGTTTTATTTTTATTTTTAGCTTCTCCTCACCACTGACATTATGAAACCCATCAAAGTAGGCCTGCTCGGAATCGGCACAGTTGGCGCCGGCACATTCAACGTATTGAAGCGCAATCAGGAAGAGATTGCACGCCGCGCTGGGCGCGCGATTGAAATTACGATGGTGGCCGATCTCAATACCGCCCGTGCAGCCGAGCTGACCGGAGGCGCGTGTCAAGTGGTGAGCGACGCCAATCTGGTGGTCAACGATCCCGATATCGATATTGTCATCGAATTGATCGGCGGTTACGGTATCGCCAAGGAGCTGGTGCTCAAGGCGATCGCCAACGGCAAACATGTGGTGACCGCCAACAAGGCCCTGATCGCCACGCACGGCAATGAAATTTTTAAAGCGGCACAGGAAAAGGGCGTCATCGTTGCGTTCGAAGCAGCTGTCGCCGGCGGTATTCCGATCATCAAATCATTGCGCGAAGGCTTGACCGCAAACCGGATTCAATGGATTGCCGGCATCATCAACGGCACCACCAATTTCATCCTTTCCGAAATGCGCGACAAGGGCCTGGATTTTGCCGTGGTGCTGAAAGAAGCGCAGCGGCTGGGTTATGCCGAAGCCGATCCGACCTTCGACATCGAGGGTATCGACGCCGCGCATAAGCTGACCATCATGGCGTCGATTGCATTCGGGATTCCGGTGCAGTTCGATAAAGCGTATGTGGAAGGTATCACCGGGCTGGAAGCGAAGGATATCCGGTATGCGGAGCAATTGGGGTATCGCATCAAGTTATTGGGCGTCACCAAAAAAACACCGAAAGGCATTGAGTTGCGGGTGCATCCGACGCTGGTGCCCGCCAGCCGTTTGATTGCCAATGTTGAGGGCGCAATGAACGCGGTCATGGTCGATGGCGATGCGGTCGGCCAGACGCTGTATTACGGCAAGGGCGCCGGCGCCGAACCGACGGCTTCAGCCGTGATCGCCGATCTGGTCGATATCACCCGCCTAGCCACCGCAGATCCAGGACATCGGGTCCCGCATCTGGCGTTTCAGCCGGATGCAATGGCGGCCACGCCGATTCTGCCGATGTCGGAAATTACGACCAGTTATTATTTGCGGATGCATGTCGCCGATAAGCCGGGGGTGCTGGCCGATGTCACGCGGATTCTGGCCGATTCATCGATTTCGATCGATGCGATGTTGCAGAAAGAGCCGGGCGAGGGTGAAATGCAGACCGATATCATCATGCTGACGCATCAGACGCAGGAGAAGAATATTGTCGCTGCGCTGCAAAAGATCGAAGCGCTGTCCAGTGTTGTGGGGAGCGTTACAAAAATCCGGCTGGAAGAATTGAATTAAGTCGGTTTTGGTCATTCGGACTTGGCGGTGTGTTGTTGCGAAATTAAGGGCGTCAGGCGGGCTGTGGCGGATGTTTGTGCTCCGTTCGTGTCCTTCCGGCGGCCTTCGGCCACCTCCCTCCTTTACCTCACTGCGCACAAACATCCACCACAGCCCGCCTGACGCCCTTAATTTCGCAACAACCTTTTAGTCGCTCGGCCCGATTTAGTTCGGCTTGGTAGTTTAGCTTGGTTGTTCTGCGTGATTTTATAGCGCCTGTTTTACTTGATTGCGCCCGCTGTTTTTTGCTTGATAGAGCGCTTTATCGGCGCGCCATATCAGGGCTTCCAGCGTGTTGTCGTTAGCGTATGCGGCAACGCCGAAACTGGCGCTTAGTTGCAGTTCCGCACCGGACACTGCGGTCACCCTCTGCGAGGCAATGGCGATGCGCAATTTCTCCGCGACCATCGCCGCCTGTTCCAGATTGGTATTTGGCAGCAGCATTAAAAATTCCTCACCACCGTAACGCACCACGATATCGCCTTTGCGATGCATCAGGCGGCACAGCGCCGCCACTTGGCGCAGCACGATATCGCCGGTCTGGTGGCCGTGGTCGTCGTTGACCCGTTTGAAATAATCGATATCCATGAGGATCAGCGCCAGATTGTGTTGATAGCGCTGAGCGTTGGCGAACATGGATTGTCCCTGCGTGAAAAAGGCGCGCCGGTTCATCAGGCCGGTTAAAAAATCCGTATCGGAAGTCGCCTGCAATTGCGTGATGAACGCTTCGCGTTCTTTTTCGAGCGAAATGCGCGCGATGCTGCTGTCTTTGAAGGCGGCCATTGCGCGGAACAGATTGCTGATTTCATCGGCGCCGCGCGGCGCCGGTATCGCCGTATCGAGTTCACCGTTGGCCAGCGCAACAAACAGTCTGGTCGATTCCAGCATCGGCGTGACCACGCGCTTGTGGATCGTGCGTAGCAACAGATAAAGAACCGCCAGCGCCAGGAGCGCCAATGCGATCACGCCGATCAATACCTGCCTGGCGTGTTCGGTGCGCCTCACTGCGCCATTGAATGCGTCATTCATGATCTGATCGCGCAACAGCACAATGCTTTGCATCTTCGGGCCGTATAGCGCGGTGAGCGCGCCGGTGCTCAGGCCGTATTCGCCGGATTTAAGGCCGATCTGCAACATACGGTTCAATATCGGCAGGCCTTGGCTGAAATACGAGATATCGACTGCGTCCAGCGCGGCGCGTATTTGCCGGTCGCTTACGTAGCTGCGCAATTGCAAGTCGAGGATGAAGCGCATTTGCTCGGCACGGCCGGTCAGTTTGGAGATTGCAATGATTTCGTCGGATCGTAATGGACGGTGCGTGGCGATGGCTGCGGTGAATTGCGTGCCGATTTCGCCCGCATATTCACGCAGGCTGGCGACCAGGCGGGCGCTGGAAATGCTATCGCGCAGCATGGGGTCGGCGTTGGTCGCAATGGCCGCCAGATCGGTGATGGCCACCAGCGGCCGTCCGATCAGCGCGATCATTTCATTGACCGCATCCGTGATCTCGTCGGAGCGCCGGGCCGATAGGGGACGCCGGGCCAGGTTATCGATATTGCGTCTGGCCGTGGCTAGTCCGGTGTGTAGCTGAGCGATGCCGGCGGCAATGGCAGGATAGTTGCGGTTCGGATAGCCATGCAGTACATAGAGCAGCACGGTGATCGATCGATCGCTATTGAGGCGGGCCTGCTCCAGCTCGGCGCGTGCCGCCGGCATCTCGGTTTCGTTCGCCCCGAGTACGCTGTTGGCAGGGCCGCGTTCAAACGAGATCAGCTCCATCACGCGCATTGCCAACTGGATATGACGCACCACCGGCACACCTTCGGCGCTGTTCCGATAGGTATTCCACTGCGTTGCCACCAATCCCGCCGCCAATAGCAGAAATAGCGACATCAGCGCAATAGAGACGAGCCAGAAAAGGCGTTTTAGTGACATCCGGGCGGTTTTTTTGATTATTAAAATGTATGCGCTCTTTTGGCGCTGACAATCGGTAACCGGGCGTAAATTGGCATCTTCGCATATAAATGGCGAAAGAAGATTATGCCCCGTATTTTTGCTTATCTACGCCTGTTTTTACGTTGCGTTATGCGTAAATCCTTACTCACTGCGGTGCGACAATAAATTCCAGAGGCCGGGTAATTTGACCGGTGCGCGGCCATCTTGCACGGCGCGCTGCAACAGTGCTTGCTGTAAGGCAACTCGATCATCGTAAAACGGTTTGGCGGCGGTCGGCAATTTCAGTTCGCGTGCGCTATCGAGCAGGATTTGCAGATATTCCTGCATGTGGCGCGCCGTATAGCGGTTGATATCGTGAAAAGTGACGATCACGGGAATAACACCATCGACAATCGGCATGCTTCCCTGCGCGATCTGCTGGCGTACTTCGGCCAGTTCGCGCAGCATGTGCGAGCGGCGCGTCAGGCTGAAATTAACGCCATAGATCTTGCCGTCGTTGGCGCTCAGATCGGTCAGGATCAGGTGCAGGCCATGCGCCTGATAAGCCAGGAAAGTACGTTCGTTATAGTCCCAGAAGGGCGGGCGCGTGAACAGTGGCGGCGTGCCCGCCACAGCAGTCAGATCGGCCACGCCGTCGGTCAGTGCCTGTTCGAGCTGCGCCGGTTTCATGTTCACCTGAGCCAGATGGCCTCTTGGCGTCGATGTATGCAAGCCCAGCAGATGGCCACTGGCCTCTTCACGCTGCTGCAATTGCTTTCCTAGCGGGGTGCCGCCGCCGTTGGAGGCGCGGGTTTGCACGAAAAACACGGCTTTGATGCCGGATTGCACGGGATTGTGGTCCAGGTCGTTCAGGATGGACATGGTGGAATTGCTGAAAAACGTGCTGGCGCTGGGGCCATCGTCAAACGTCAACAGAAAGCGGATCGGTGCGGCGGCCTGTTGCTGGGCCGGTGTCAATGGCCGGTAATCCGCCGGGATGGTATTGCAGGCGCTTAACGCTATCGTACTCATCAGCAGCGTCAGCAGGCACGGCAGGAATGGCCGAACGTAACGGGGGCAACGGGGGCCAGTAGGGACTGTGGAAAGGGACGGCGGCATCGGTATTGGTGGATTCGGCAAATAAAAGGTGGCAATGGTATTGCAAAAACGCCTGGCGTATTTCGGACTTCGCTGCTCAAGGGCGACGAGGCCAAATCCGCAGACTTTCCCTTGCCTGCAGAGGCGACGTTATAATGCTCGTCTTGCAGCGCAATCGCTGTTCTGACCAGATTAACCGCATTTTAATTCAACCCGATTTAATCAATTTAATCCGACCACGCTTACCTTATGCAATATGTGTCAACTCGCGGTCACGCCGCAACGCCTTCTTTTAGTGAAATTCTACTGGGCGGACTGGCCCCCGATGGCGGTCTTTATCTGCCGGCGGTTTATCCGCAGGTGAGCCCGGCGGAACTGGATCGCTGGCGTAGCTTGCCGTATGCCGATCTGGCCTTTGAAGTCCTGAAAAAATTCACGTCCGATATCCCCGATGCCGATTTGCATGCATTGACGCGTAAAACTTATACCGCGCAGGTGTATTGCAATACGCGCGAAGGCGAAGATGCCGCCGCGATCACGCCGTTGCGGGTCCTGGAAAAAAATGCCGCCGGCACCTTGTTGCTGCAAAGCCTGTCGAACGGGCCGACGCTGGCGTTCAAGGACATGGCGATGCAATTACTGGGCAATCTGTTTGAATACACGCTGGCCAAAGATGGCGCCGAGTTGAATATCCTGGGCGCAACTTCCGGCGATACCGGCAGTGCCGCGGAATATGCGATGCGCGGTAAACAAGGCATTCGCGTTTTCATGCTGTCGCCGCATGGAAAGATGAGTGCGTTTCAAACCGCGCAGATGTTCAGTCTGCAAGATCCGAATATTTTTAATATCGCCATCGAAGGCGTGTTCGACGACTGCCAGGATATTGTCAAGGCGGTCTCGAACGATCTGACTTACAAGGCTGCGCAAAAAATCGGCACGGTCAATTCAATCAATTGGGCGCGTGTCGTGGCGCAGGTTGTGTATTATTTCCACGGTTATCTGCATGCCACCACCAGCGCGGCCGCCGGACAAAAAGTCTCGTTTACCGTGCCGTCGGGCAATTTCGGCAATATCTGCGCGGGTCATATCGCGCGCATGATGGGTTTGCCGATCGACAAGCTGGTGGCCGCCACCAACGAAAACGATGTACTCGACGAGTTTTTCCGCACCGGTGTGTATCGGGTGCGCAAATCGGCGGAAACCTATCACACCAGCAGTCCGAGCATGGACATCAGTAAAGCGTCCAATTTCGAACGCTTTATTTTCGATTTGTTGGGCCGCGATAGTGCACGCGTGCGCGCGCTGTTCGACAAAGTGGAAAACGCCGGCGGTTTCGATTTATCCGGCCGGCCGGGCAGCGATGGCGACGAGTTCGCCAGCGTGATCCGGTATGGCTTTGCATCCGGCAAATCGACCCATCAGGACCGCATCGACACCATCCGCGACGTGCAGGATGAATACGGCATCACGATCGATACGCATACTGCCGACGGCATTAAAGTCGCGCGCGAGAATCTGACGCCCGGGGTGCCCATGATCGTGCTGGAAACGGCGCTGGCGGCCAAATTCAATGAAACCATTCTGGAAGCGCTGGGCACCGATGCCGAACGTCCGGCCGGCTTCGAAGCGCTGGAATCGCTGCCGCAACGCTTTGAGGTCATGCCGGCCGATGCCGATCGGGTAAAAACGTTTATCGCTGCATATACTGATTTGTAAATCGCAGATTTGTAAATCGGCAGCTTGATACCCAAATGGGGTTTACACCAGGCCGGGCTTGAACCCGCGCCGGTGCGCCGGTGTTTTTAAGCGACCAAGGAATTGACGAGGATGACAATGAATGCAAGACCGCCGATGCTGACCACCGAGCAGGCATTGCGCCAACTGCTCGACGCCGCCACGCCGCTGACCGGCGTCGAAGTGGTGCCGACGATCGATGCCAATGGCCGCATACTTGCCGTCGATCAGTATGCGCAAATGGATGTGCCGGGCAGCGACAATTCGGCCATGGATGGTTATGCCGTGCGCGCGGCCGATTGCATCGGGGCTGCCGCAGATGCGGCAGTCAGATTGCCGGTTTCACAGCGTATTGCGGCCGGGCAACCCGGCACCGCATTGAAGCCGGGCAGCGCGGCACGGATTTTTACCGGCGCGTTGATCCCCGAAGGCGCCGATGCGGTGGTGATGCAGGAGTCTTGCGTGGCCGATGGCGATGACGTATTGGTGTCCGAAGCGGTGCAAGCGGGCGCATGGATACGCCGGCGCGGCGAAGATATTCAAAACGGCGGCGTGATTTTGCCGGCCGGCACGCATTTGAAGGCGCCGCAACTGGGGCTGGCGGCATCGGTCGGTCTGGCGGCGTTGCCGGTGGTGTCCCGTCTGCGGGTGGCGGTGTTTTCTACCGGCGATGAATTGGCCATGCCGGGTGAACCCCTCAAGCCCGGCGCAATCTACAATTCAAATCGATTTGCCTTGCGCAGCCTGCTGCAAAATCTCGGTTGCGAAGTGTCCGATTACGGCATCGTTCCCGATAATCTGGCCGCCACGCGCGATACGCTGCGCCGTGCGGCCGCCGGCAACGATCTGATCATTACCTCCGGCGGCGTTTCGGTTGGGGAAGAGGATCACATCAAGCCGGCAGTGGCGGCTGAGGGCCGGCTGACAATGTGGCAAATTGCGCTCAAGCCGGGTAAGCCGCTGGCGTTTGGCGCCATCCGCCGTCAGGCCGATACAGTCAACGCCGCCGCCGAAGCTTTTTTCATCGGGCTGCCTGGCAATCCGGTATCGACCCTGGTGACGTTCCTACTGTTCGTCAGGCCATTCATTTTACGTTTGCAGGGGGCAGTCAATGTGACGCCTGCGGCCTATTCGATACGCGCCGATTTCGATTGGCCGCGTCCCGATCGCCGTAACGAATTTCTGCGCGCCAGGATCAATGCGCAGGGTGGCCTGGATCTGTTCCCGAATCAGAGTTCGGGTGTGTTGACTTCGGCGGTCTGGGGCGATGGCCTGATCGATAATCCGCCGGGCCGGGCGATTGCCCGCGGCGACAGCTTGCGCTTTATCCCATTTTCGGAGTTGTTGTGATGCCGATGAAAATTGAAGTTCGTTATTTTGCCGCTGTACGTGAGGTGCTGGGCTGCGCGCAGGAAACGCTGGAGCTGCCGGAAGAGGTACGCAGCGTCACCGCATTGCGGGCGTTGTTGCGCAGTCGCGGCGAAGTCTGGGCCGCTACGCTGGCCGAAGGACGCGCGGTCAGGATTGCCTTCAATCATGTCATGACCGATGTCGACGAGACGCTTGGCGATGGTTGCGAAGTAGCGTTTTTCCCGCCGGTCACCGGTGGTTAAAAATAAGACAGAATAATCGTAAATCAACCGGCTCCGGTCCGCAAACATGACATCCAATACTGCCGATCTGGCACAAATCGCCTCCGCCACGCTGGCGCATTACAGTGCGCGTGCCGAGGATTTTCGGGAGGGCACCCGGGATCACGATGTCAGCCAGAATATTGCGGCGTTATTACGTGCATTAGGCGCTTCGGATGCGCCCGATGCAACTAACAACGGCAAGGCCGATGCGCCGTCGCGCGTCATTCTGGATTTCGGCTGTGGTCCCGGCCGCGATTTGCAGACTTTTACCCGCCTCGGGTATCGCGCAATCGGCTTGGATGGCACGCCCGATTTTGTCGACATGGCGCGGCGCGATAGCGGTTGCGAGGTCTGGCAGCAGGATTTTCTGCAATTGGCGCTGCCGGCTGCTTACTTTGACGGGATTTTTGCCAACGCCGCACTATTTCATGTGCCGAGTCAGGCGCTGCCGCGGGTGTTGAGCGAATTGCATGCCGCATTGAAGCCGCAGGGGGTCTTGTTTTGCTCCAATCCTCGGGGGCAGAATCAGGAAGGCTGGCATTCCGGCCGCTATGGCGTCTATCACGATTGGGACACATGGCGAGCGTTGATGACGCAGGCCGGTTTCAGCGAAATCGAACATTATTATCGGCCTGCCGGCTTGCCGCGCGAGCAACAGCCGTGGCTGGCCAGTGTGTGGCGCAAAGGGCAGATATGAGTATCCGGATTCAAACTGAAGATTTCGACCTGAGCACCGAAATTGCCGCGCTGCGCGCGCAACAGCCGCAGGTCGGCGCGGTGGTCAGCTTTATCGGCACTGTGCGCGATCTGAACGACGGCGCGGCGGTGACGCAAATGGAGCTGGAGCATTATCCCGGCATGACCGAGAAGGCGCTGCAGCAGATCGTGGAACAGGCGCAGGCGCGTTGGGCTTTTATGGATGCGCTGGTGATTCATCGCATCGGGCCGTTGCAGCCGACCGATCAGATCGTGCTGGTAGCGGTTAGCGCGGCGCATCGCGGCGAGGCTTTCGCCGCCTGCGAATTCATCATGGATTATTTGAAGACAGATGCGCCGTTCTGGAAAAAAGAGCTGACGCCGGATGGCGCGCGCTGGGTCGATGCACGTTCTACGGATACCGACGCGCGCAGCAAATGGGATCTAAAACAAGAAAAATCGGAGTGATCGCAATGAATTGGATCGGATTGGGGGCCGTGGGAATCGGTGCGGCGGTGGGCGCATGGCTACGCTGGGGTTTGAGTATTTATCTGAACGCCTGGCATGACAAACTGCCCTTGGGCACAGTGATCGCCAATCTCGGCGGCGGTTATATGATCGGCTTTCTGGTGGCGTTCTTTCAGCACAATCAATCGCTGCCGATTGAATGGCGGCTTATTCTGATCACCGGGTTTCTCGGCGGCCTGACGACTTTTTCCACCTTTTCCGCCGAATCGATGATTCTATTGCAACGGGGCGATTATCTCTGGGCCTTCGGCCATACCGCATTGCATGTGCTGGGCGCGTTGGCTTTGTGCTTTGCCGGTTTTGCTACTTATCGGGCGCTGTTCGTGTAAATTCAATTCCGGCAGATGCCGGTAATGTAATGTCGTTTAGTTAAGAAGCGTCTAGGTATGCGGACTATTATTGGCGGACGGTTATCGGGGGTTTTTTCGGAGATTGCCCCTTAGCTCAGCGCTTTGCCTTGGGCCGCCGTGGCCTTCCCCAGGTCGAC
>JAQGNR010000035.1 GCA_028291765.1 Herbaspirillum sp. | reverse complement strand
GGAAGGACACGAACAGAGCACAAACAGCCGCTACAGCCCGCCTGACGCCCTTAATCAGCGTTGCCCTAAATAGGCATCAGTGTGAATGCGTTCTAATCGGATTCCGAAAGGGTAACCAATGCGGTATTTGCATTTCTTGCGTTCGATAACGCGCACAACAAGGCTCGCCGTAGTGCGCGCGGCTGCATGGCTGCTGCCGCTGGCGGTGATTGCTTGCAGCACGCCGCTGCCGCCGGCCGGCGGCGAGCATCCGGCGCCGGTGAATGCAATCAAGCGGGGCGCCGGATCAGGCAACAATGGCGCGCCGGTATTGCCGCCCGCCGGTTCCGGCCACGGCGGCTATTATCAGGACGATGGCCCCGGTGACAATATCCCCCCCAATCTGAATGACGTTCCGGACGCGGAACCGCGTGTCGAGCCATATACGAAGGCCGCGAACCGGCCCTATTCGGTATTCGGTAAAACCTATACGCCGATCACCGATAACACGACACCATTCAAACAACACGGCATGGGCAGCTGGTACGGCAAAAAATTTAATGGTCAAAAGACGGCTTCGGGCGAGCGTTACGATATGTACAAGATGACGGCCGCGCATCCGACTTTGCCATTGCCCTCTTATGCCCGCGTGACCAATCTGAAGACCGGCGCGCAAGTGATCGTGCGGATTAACGACCGCGGCCCATTCCATTCCAACAGGATTATCGATTTGTCGTATACCGCAGCAATGAAGCTGGGTTATCTTGGCTCCGGCAGCAGCGAACTTGAAGTTGAGCGCATCTTGCCCGATGAAATTGCGCGTATGGCGGCGGCCCGTCAGTCCGGTCAAACCAGCGCTGCAGTGATGTCCCAGGTCACGACAGTGGCGCAGCCGGAAGCGGTGGCGTTGCCGCCTGCAATACTGCAGACAGTCGCAGCGCAGAATGCGGGGACTTCGGCTTCGGCTTCAACTTTGGCTTCAACTTCGGCTTCGGCTTCGGTATCACCGACCTTGTCCAGCGGTTTCTATCTGCAGTTCGGCGCCTATTCGCAAGAGAGTAATGCGCAACTTGCGCGAACCGGTCTGATGCAAACACTGTCAGGTGTGGTGGCTTCGATGGATGCCGTGTCCGTCAATGGTTTGTACCGGCTGTATGCGGGGCCTTATGCCAGTCGCTCAGCAGCGCTGGATGCGGCGCAACTTGTCCGCGAACGCGTGAACATGACGCCATTTGTGGTGGAAAATAAATAAGCCGGCCGGCTACCGTCGCTTTGTTTGAAAGGTAGCACCATGCATCCTTATTTTTATCTGGCTATTGCGATCGCTTCAGAAGTCATTGCCACTTCTGCGCTGCGCGCCGCGGACGGCTTTACCAGGCTGCTGCCTTCGATACTGGTGGTGGCCGGTTATGCGCTGGCGTTTTTCTTCCTGGCATTGACATTGAAAACGATACCGGTGGGCATCGCCTACGCAATCTGGGCCGGTATCGGCATCGTCCTGATTTCTCTGGCCGCCTATTTTCTGTACGGCCAGACCTTGGACGCGCCGGCCTTGATCGGTATCGGCTTGATCGTGGCCGGCGTTGTGGTGATTAATCTGTTTTCCAAATCGAGCGCGCATTGAGTCTGTATGACATTAGCCACGTCACTGCTTCACTGCTTCGCGTTTTCGCGCAAAGCCAGTGCGCGTTCATAGAGCGCGTTCTTTTTGCCGCCGGTCAACTGCGCCGCCAGCGCCGCTGCCTGTTTTAATGGCAGCTCGGCCAGCAGAATCTGCAGTACGCGATCTGCTTCTACGTCATCGTCGGTGGCCGCCGGCGCCGCTTCGATCAGCAAGACGAATTCCCCGCGTTGATGATTACTATCCTGCGCCAGCCAGGCGGGCGCCGCGGCCAGCGGGCAGCGATGAATCTCTTCGAATTGCTTGGTCAGCTCGCGCGCCAGCACGATCTGGCGTTCCGGGCCGAAAGCCAGCAGTAAGGCGTCCACGGTTTCCGTAATGCGATGCGGCGCTTCATACAATACTAATGTCGACGATAAATTAATTAGCAATGCCAATGCATTTTCGCGCTGCTTGGCTTTGGCCGGCAGAAAACCGGCGAAATGGAATTGATCGTTGACCAGCCCGCTGGCGCATAGCGCGGTGAGTGCAGCCGAAGCGCCGGGCAGCGGCAATACGCGCAAACCGGCATTGCGCACCGCATCGACAATGCGCGCGCCAGGGTCCGATACGGCAGGGGTGCCTGCGTCCGATACCAGGGCGATCCGTTCACCGGCCAGTAGCCGGGCGATAATCTTGTCCGCTACCTCGCGTTCGTTGTGTTCATGCGCGGCGAAGAGCGTTTTGGATAAGCCGTAACGCGTCATCAAATGCGCTGTATTGCGGGTATCTTCGCAGGCAACTGCATCGACAATGCTCAGGACGTGTAAAGCACGCAACGTGATGTCGCAAACATTTCCGATGGGCGTGGCCAGCACATATAATGCGGACTGCGGATAGCTTTGCAGTGCCACGTCGTTAAGGACATCTAGCGTAGCGAGCGCGCTGGTTGGCGTTTGATTCATAGGAGCTGTAGAAATGTCGGGCAAATTGATAAGAATGCTTTTGTTAAGCGGCGTCGTGACCGGATTGTGCGCCTCCGTGCAGGCAAATACAACGAATACGCCGGATGATCCGTCCTTGATCAGCGTCGCCGCTGCCGCATCCTTTACCCCTCCCGCTGCAGCACCCGTCAAAATTGCATTGCTGTTGCCGGTACGCTCAGGCATTTTCGGCGCTGCCGCCGACGCTGTGCGCACCGGATTTCTGACCGCTTACGAACATGATAAGCAAGGCGTGATCGTCAATCTGGTCGAAAGCGGCGATACACCAGCCGAAATGCTCAGAACCTATCTGGCGGCGCTGGGCGGCAACGATGTCATTGTCGGCCCATTGTCGCGTAATGGCGCAGCAGCGATTGCCCAAAGCGGCAAGGTCGATAAGCCGACCGTGGCGTTGACCCAGCCGGAAGGCGAGATCGAATCGGCGCTGCCGCCGAAAATGCTGGTGGCCGCATTGGCCGTTGAAGAGGAAGCACGCCAGGCCGCTGCATGGACCGACCGCGAAAGGATCGGCGGCAAGATATTCGCCGTCTCTACGTCCATCGCATGGCAGCGCCGAACCGTGAAAGCATTTATGGCGCAAGGCAAGGTGTTGGGCCTGGATGTCACGCCGCTGGAATTGAGTGCCGCCAATGGCGCTCTTAGCGCGAGCGGCCTGGTGCAATTGAAACAACGCATGGATACCGATCATCCGGCCCTGCTATTTGTCGCGCTCGGGGCGCAGCAGGCTACCCAATTGCGCAGCGCGATCGGTACCGATACCCCGTTATATGGCATTTCCCAATTGAATCCGCGCAATCAATCGGACGATCCGTCCATGCGCGAGCCGGTGCTCGATGGCGTCAAGCTGCTGGATATTCCCTGGCAGGTGGAAACGGATAGTCCGGTGGTCGCCACGTATCCACGGCCGATTATTGAAGACCCGAAACAACACAATGCCGATCTGGATCGTCTATATGCGTTGGGTATCGACGCGTATCGCATTGCGCTGGAGATTGGGCGTGGGAAGAAAAGTTTCGATATCGACGGTGTGACCGGCAAGCTGAATATCAGTATCGACAGTTTCGGCAGCCATTTTCAGCGCCTGGAAACACGCGCGGTTTATCAGAATGGCATTGTTGTACCGACGCAGGCTCAGCGCTGATGGGCATGGCTGAAGCATGCTGAATCATGACTGATCAGCGCCGCAGCAGCACCATCAGGCAAATTGCCGGCGACAATGCAGAAGACCGCGCGCTGGCGTATCTGCTGCGACAAGGCCTGCAATTGCGCACGCGCAATTTTCGCTGTAAAGGCGGCGAGATCGATCTGATCATGAACGAGCGTGAAACGCTGGTGTTTATCGAAGTGCGAAAGCGCAGTAGTATGCGTTACGGCGGTGCGGCAGCCAGCGTTACGCCGGCCAAGCAGGCGCGACTGATCCGGGCCGCGCATTTATACTTGTCGCGTTACAGGGCAATGCCGCCGTGCCGCTTCGATGTTGTTGCCTTTGAGCAGGAGAATATGTCCTGGCTTAAAAATGCATTCGCAACGGCCTGAGGCTTGTTTAGCGAAATTTTACTGTCACTTATTTCTTAATTTTATGATCAGGCAACGAACTCTTCAGCATTTCCAGGAAAGCGCACAATTGAAAATGGCAGCGGCCACTGAGCTGGCCGATCCAATTGCCGCTGCGGTTGAACTAATGTTCACCGCACTGTCCAACGGTAACAAAATTCTTGCTTGCGGCAATGGGGGATCCGCCGCCGATAGCCAACATTTTGCGGCGGAACTGGTGGGTCGTTTCGAGCGCGAGCGTTTGCCACTGCCGGCGATGGCGTTGACTACCGATAGTTCGATTATGACTGCGGTCGGTAACGATTATTCCTTCAAAGAGATTTTCTCCAAACAGGTGCAGGCTTTCGGCCAGAACGGCGATGTGCTGCTGGCATTTTCCACCTCGGGTAATTCCGAAAATGTGCTGGCCGCTATCGACGTAGCGCTGGAACGCGACATGCGGGTGGTCGCCATGACCGGCAAAGGCGGCGGCGAGATAGGCAGAAGATTGACGGAGGCAGATGTGCATATATGCGTGCCGCACGATCGTACTGCGCGTATCCAGGAAGTACATCTGCTTGCAATTCATTGCATTTGCGACGGGATCGACGTCGCGTTATTTGGAGAAGATGGAAATGATTAAATTGTCAAATAGGCTGTTGCAACAATGGGGCGTATTGCGCCGCCCACTGGCCGCGGTTGCGGTTTGCGGCATCGTTGCAATCAGCTTGCAAGGTTGCATCGGCGTACTCGCAGGCGGTGCGATTGCTACCGGCGTTGCTGCCAGCGATCGCCGCACGCTGGGCGCGCAGGCGGAGGACAAATCGATCATGTTGAAAGCCGATTCGCGGATTTCCGCGGTGGTCGGCGAGCCTGCGCATATCAATACCACCAGCTTTAATCGCAAATTGCTGTTGACCGGCGAAGTGCGCAACGACGAGGCGAAACAGGCGGCCGGTCGCGAGGCCGCTGCCATTCCCGGCGTCGAAGGCGTCTTCAATGAGTTGACCGTCGGCGAACCGTCATCGATCGGCACGCGCTCCAACGATACTTATATCACCAGCAAGGTATTGGCCAGCCTGTTCGATGCGAAGGACGTGTTTTCCAGTTCGTTCAAGGTTGTCACCGAGGATGGCGTTGTTTATCTGATGGGACGTGTGACGCAGCGCGAAGGCAATCGCGGCGCTGACATCGTGCGTGGCATCAATGGCGTGGAAAAGGTTGTTACGGTGTATGAGTATTTGACCGAGGATGAATTGGCCAATCTCAATTCATCTCAGCCTGCAGCCCGGCCGGCAAGTCAGTCCGTAGCCCGCCCGGCAAGTCAGTCCGCAGCCCAGCCAACAAGTCAGTCCGACTCTGCAAAATAAGTATTCCCGGTATGCGGCCGGTCTTTTTGGACGGCCGTAGCAGGCGCATGGATAGATCGCTATAATTGTCCGATCTTGTTCGAATTCTGTTTTTATTGGAATGATCATGTCATTGCCGGCCGCGGTACAAAAATCATCTACTCGCAAGCGCCTGTTGATTGCCGTTGCGGCGATGGCGCTATGCGGCGCGGCGCTGTTTGCTTATTCGTCGGCCGGCAGCCGTAATGCGGCGCCTGACGTTTCCTTTACCAAGCTCGATGGTCAAAAGCTGGCATTGAAAGATTTGCGGGGTAAAGTGGTGCTGGTCAATTTCTGGGCCACCGATTGCACTACTTGCATCGGGGAAATGCCTAAAATGATCGAAACCTACAATAAATATCATGCGCAGGGTTTAGAGTTCGTTGCTGTGGCGATGAGTTACGACCCGCCAAGCTATGTCATTAATTACACGGAAACGCGCAAACTGCCGTTTAAAGTGGCAATGGATTCGGACGATAAATTGGCTGCCGCCTTTGGCGACGTGAAATTGACGCCGACCACTTTCCTAATCGACAAGAATGGCAAAATCATCCGTCGTTACGTCGGTGAGCCGGAGTTTGGCCAATTGCACGCGTTGCTGGAAAAAGAACTCGCTGCGGCTTGATTGATTGCATTTAGCAATCTCAAGCAATCTCAATAGTATGAAGCGCCTGAAAAGGCGCTTTTTTTATAGGCGAAGCTGGAGCAGAGCGCACGGTTGAAATAGTCCGCGGCAGGTAAATAGTGGTGCGACCGAAGGGAATCGAACCCCTATCGACAGAATCGGAATCTGCAATCTTATCCATTAGACTACGGTCGCGTGTTCGGCAGGGCGCTTTGTGTCTGCAAATCGGGCCGGATCGGGTAGGATCGGGCAGATATTGAAGTGACGGTGCGCCCAGTAATGACGAGCCACAGAGGATACCGTTTTTCTGCATTGGCGTCCATGGGAAGCGGCGATTTTTCGTCCAAAGGATTCCATTACGTCTATAATCAAAGGTTTGGTAAACTATTTCGCCATATCAGTCCTACCAGATTGGGCACTTACCACCGGTTTCTAGAAAAAATGTACTGAGGGGATCATGAGCGACGCACATAACGAACACCAATCAGCGATTAAAACACCTAAGCAATTGATCGCCGCGGTAGCAGCGGGTTTTCTGGTCCCGATCGTCTGTATTGTTTTGCTGGTTGAATTTGTCACTACTGAACCAAAAGAAGGCGCCGGCTCCTCCGGGCAAACGCCTGCTGCAATTGAAGCGCGGATCAAGCCGGTTGCGGATGAAAACTTTACTTTCCATGACGTGAATGCGCCGAAGCAATTGATGACCGGCGAACAGGTCTTCCAAAGCACTTGCGTGGCTTGTCACGGCACGGGTGTTGCCGGTGCGCCGAAGGTGGGCGATAAAGGCGCCTGGGGCGCGCGTATTTCGGAAGGCTTCAATACGCTGGTGGCGCATGCGATTAGCGGCATTCGGGCCATGCCTGCCAAGGGCGGCAATCCGGATCTGGACGATATTGAGATTGCACGGACTGTCGCTTATATGGCTAATCAGGCGGGCGCGAATTTCAAGGCGCCGGATCCGCAGCCGGCAGCGGCTGCTCCTGCTCCCGCTGGTGCAGCGACCGCTCCGGCGACTGCACCAGCACCAGCACCAGCACCAGCAGCAAAATAAACGATTTTCCTTTTGTGCAATTGTTGTAAAAACGCCCCGGGTTAGCTCAACTCCGGGGCGTTTTTCATGGGCGTTTGCTGTATTTAAATCAGTGCTGCTGTGGCTCTGCCACAAAGATTTCGACGCGTCGATTACGGGCGCGATTGGCATCGGAATTATTCGCCGCCAGCGGTTCGTGAGAACCATGTCCCTCGACCGAGAAACGGCTTGGCGATACGCCGCGCGTAGACAGATAATCGCGCGTGCGGATGGCGCGCTCGCGTGACAGCGGATCGTTGATTGCATCGCTGCCGGTATTGTCGGTATGGCCGATGATGGTAATGACGGTCGCCTCATTTTCCGCCAATGTCGCTGCGAAACGATCCAGCACCGGACGCAAATTCGGTTTGATATCGGCGCGGCCGATATCGAATGAAATGTCGCTAGGGATTTCCAGTTTCAGACGGTTATCCGCAGTTTGCGTCACTTCCACGCCGGTTCCCTTGGCCGCCTGTTGCATGGCGCGCTTCTGATTTTCCATGTGATTCGACCAAACATTGCCGGTTACAGCGCCGATTGCGCCGCCGATTGCCGCGCCACCGAGAGCACGTCCGCCGCCGCCATTGCCGGTTGCAGCGCCAAGGATGGCGCCAATTCCGGCGCCGACGCCGGCACCGGTTGCTGTACCGCGTTGGGTTTCCGACATATCAGCGCAGCCGGCTGCGCTGAGTGCAAGGAGGAGAGCGGTAACGGTGAGTTTCTTCATATCTGCTTTGCTTCCTTAAGATAGGTAGCGACGCGGGCTTATTGGCCGCCGTCGTTTTGGTTGGTATCTTTGTTGCTGAATAAATTGATCAGATAGATCGCGCCGGCGACTGCACCGCCCGCAATGCCCGCATACATCAACGGTTTGCGTATAAATGGCTTGGACAATAGGGAAATTCCGGTCAGCAGCAGGGGGGATAATTTGCCTGGATTGGCTATGACGCCGCGCAAGGAAGCAAGCAGCAAGCCTTTGCTTGATTCCGTAAGGTGCAGGAGTACATCCTTCGTCAGCGCGCCCGGTCGCACGCCGGCGGCGATATCGGCGCGCGCTACGATAATATTGGCGCGATGCAGCGCAGCGTCGGCCAGCAGTTTTTTCTTGCGTACGGCAGTGGATAATTCTGATGCATGTTTTGCTTGTTGCGACATGGTTATTCCAGTCTGCCCGCCTGAACGTTAAAGTAAGGCATCGCGGTCCTTGCGCAATTCGGCCATGGTATCCGGCAATGCAATTTTGCCCTGGCGCAGGAAAGCTCTGATATACAGCGCCAGTGCGATCGCCAGGACAGTAAATGCCAGCGCCATCAGCAACAGTATTTTCCATCCCCAGCTATCCCAGGCCAGCAACACAATCAGAACAGACCAGTACGCCACGGCGAACCAGCCGGCCGTCAGCGCGAGCGCAAACAGCACGGCGATTTTCAGCAGATTGCCGCGGATTTCTGCAAGTTCCAGCGCAGCCAGTTCCAATCGGCTGATAACCAGGCCAAGTAGATTTTTGGCAAGACCGAATGCGCCGCCGATGAGGCCGGTGGCGCTGTCCTGCCCGGTTTTTGGTTGTTCCATGCGGCTCGGCTGCGTTACTTGCTGCGGCCGAGAACAATGCCTACCAGCAGACCGATCCCGGCAGAGATTGCGACAGCGCGCCAAGGATTTTCCTGCACGTATTCGTCGGTGGTGGCCGCGACGACCTTGCTTTTCTCAATCGCGAGAGTCTGCGCATTTTGTGCCTTGGCCAGCGCCGCATCCAGCAAATTCATGCCTTTGCTGCGCAGTTCATCGGCCTTTTCGCCGGTGGCGGCGGCGGCTTCCTGAAACAATTCCTGGGCATCTTTGACTAGCGTCTTCATATCGTTCCTTACGGTTTTGAGTGCAGTGGTGGTCATGATGAGTTCCCTTAAAAGAATGCGTCGGCAAGCTGAATAATAACTTGCTATTAAATAGCGTTAGTCAATTGGAATGATATGCGTAAACTTACACCGTTTCGATTGAGGCTTGGCATTTTGGTTGCATCTTTGAACAACAAAGATTGAACCAGGCTCAAAGCGGTTCGCCATCCTGCAATGGGTGACGCGCTTGCTGTGCTGAATCAGCGTTTCCTCAAAATCGCGTTTCGCGGGCGGTGCGCAGGAAGCTGTCCAGAATCGGCGTGCAATCCAGCAAAGCCGCCCCGCTTGCGCGATGGAATTCCGGATGCCATTGCAGGCCCATGACGAATGGCGCTTTTTTATAGCGAACTGCTTCCACAATTTGATCGCCGACCGATACCGCTTCAACCTGCAGGTCGCGGCCCAGATCCTTGATGGCCTGATGATGTATCGAATTGACCAGCGGTGCGCCTTGCATAGCCAACAGACTGTTCAGGCTGGAACCGGGCGGAAATTGCAATTCATGAAAATTATTGTCATATAGCTCGTTGACATGGGCGATTGCAGTGGGCACGTCCGAAGCAATGTCTTGATACAGCGTGCCGCCGAACGCAACATTAATCAGTTGGCAGCCGCGGCAAATGCCGAGCACCGGCTTGCCATGTTCGATAAATTCATGCAGCAGTTCAAGCTCGTACATATCCCGCACGCGATCGCCGTTCCACTCTGGACGGGTCGCCGCCTCGGCGTAACTTTGCGGCGATACATCGGCCCCGCCCTGCAATACCAGGCCGTCCAGATGTTTGGCGTAGTCGCGCAGCCGCACATTGCTCGGATGCACCATGCCATTCGTATTGACAGTCGGGATCATGAACACCAGTACATCGCGCGACATGACCCACTGGGCGATGGATTCTTCAAGGTATTGCAGCGTTTTGCTGCGCAAGCCCAAAGAGCCTGTTTCCGGATGAAAGATGCGCGCGGAAATACCGATCTTCAACGTGCGCTGCATCATGCGCCGTCCGGCTTTGTCGGACAGTGCGCGCAAGCGCGCCTTGATCAGCCTGAAAGTCTGGGCCCAAGGCGCATTTTCGCCTGAGGCTTCAAACGAATAATGGCTTTGCACCGGCGCCGGACCAGGCGGCGGTGTGTGCGTTTTTGGTTCAGGGGAAGAACTGGCCGATCCGGCGGGAGGCGTTGGCGTAGCCGTAGGTATCAGAGTTTTATTTGTTTCGGTATCGGATATATCGGACATATGCAGGCTCGAGGAAAACGGTCACTGAAGGAATGCTAATGCCACCCCTTAGGAAACAAACGTGTTTTTTTTACGACAGCTAATGCCGGTTCAAGCATCATATTACAGTGGCCGATCATTGCTGCATATAACTGGTGCGTTCCTTTACAAATATAGATATAAGTAAATGCAGCAAGCATCTCCATAGCGTTTGGATAATTGTATAAAAGAAATATTCCCAGAGTGAATAACAGTGTCCGAAAAAGCCCCAAAAGTGGCCAAACTGCACTGTAAAGGTTTGACTATTGCGGAACTAGGCCCTTATAATCACACCGCTTCTAAAACTGCCCCGCGCGATTAATGCGCACCGCGCCACAATATCTGGAAAAGCATGCTGCGTATTATCCTGATGCAACTGGTTACAACAGTTGTGGTCGCGTTAGTGGCAGGTGGTCTAGGCGGAATGTCCGCGCTATGGTCCGCTGCGTTAGGCGGTCTCTGTTGCGCAATTCCCAACGGTCTGTTTGCCCTGCGACTCCATATGAGTACCCGCAAGCCCGGCGGAGCCAACCCGATGACATTTTTCGTCGGGGAGTTTATCAAAATTGCTACGACACTCGCGCTGTTTGGCGCCGTTGTTTGGTTGTACCGGGATGTTCACTGGCTCGCATTTGTGCTGAGCTTCATCGCGGTGCTTAAAAGTTACATTATCTTACTGTTTAAACCGAGACCATGACTGTAGCCTCACCAGAAGCACCAACCGCATCAGAGTATATCGTCCATCACTTAGGACATTTTTCTACAGCCCATCAGGTCAAAATCATCGATTTTTCGATCATTAACATGGATACCATTTTCTGGTCTGTGTTTACTGGTGTGCTTGGATGTCTTCTAATGTATCTTGCGGCGCGCAAGGCAACTTCGGGCGTGCCCGGCCGTTTTCAGTCTTTTGTCGAAATGATCGTGGAAATGGTCGAAGATCAATCCAAGTCCGTCATCCACGGCGATCGTTCATTCATTGCACCGCTGGCCCTGACCGTATTCATCTGGGTCCTGCTGATGAATTCGCTCGACTTCCTGCCGGTCGATCTATTCTCCGCTCTATTCAGAGTATTCAACCTCGAACATGTTTTCCCGCATCATCGCGTGGTGCCGACTGCCGATCTGAACGGCACCATGGGTATCGCGCTGGGCGTGCTGGTGCTGATGCTGTATTACAGCCTCAAGATCAAGGGCCTCGGCGGTTTCCTGCATGAATTGGTTGCGGCGCCGTTCGGTATCTGGCTCGCGCCATTCAATCTGCTGCTCAATGTCATTGAGTTCGCAGCAAAAACGGTTTCGCTCGGTATGCGGTTGTTTGGCAACATGTATGCGGGTGAATTGTTGTTCCTGTTAATTGCATTGCTGGGTTCGACGGCTACCGCCTTCGGCTTCATCGGTCATGTGATTGCAGGCTCGATATGGGCGATTTTCCACATCCTGATTGTGTTGCTGCAAGCATTCATTTTCATGATGTTGACACTGGTTTATATCGGTCAGGCACACGAGAAGCATTAAGCCATCCCCGCTAGCGTCACTATCCCAATTTCGATTTAATTTTTTGTTTTAACTTTAACCTTGAAAGAATTGTCATGACTGACCTCTCATTTGTAGCTTTGGCGTGTGGTTTGATTATTGGTCTGGGCGCGATCGGCGCCTGTATCGGCATCGGCCTCATGGGCGGTAAATACCTGGAAGCCGCAGCACGTCAACCCGAACTGATGAATACCCTGCAAACCAAGATGTTCCTGCTGGCTGGTCTTATCGATGCTGCGTTCCTGATCGGTGTTGGTCTGGCAATGTTGTTTGCATTCGCAAATCCGTTCATCGCTGTCGCGAAGTAATCATCCGTACGGCATAGCCGATTGGCCGAAAATTTTTCGGCACACGTTATTCTGAGAAGGAAATTACCGTGAACTTAAATGCAACATTGTTTGCGCAGTTCGTGGTCTTCTTTATCCTCGCCGGCTTTACGATGAAATTCGTTTGGCCGCCGTTGACGAAGGCGCTCGATGAGCGCGCCAAGAAGATCGCGGATGGTCTGGCGGCTGCCGATCTCGGCAAGGCTGACCTGGCTGCTGCCGAAAAGCGGATTCAGGTAGAACTGGCAACTGCGCGCGACGAAGGTCAGAAGCGTATCGGCGAAGCCGAAAAACGCGGTCAACTGATCATTGAAGAAGCCAAGAAAACAGCCTCTGAAGAAGCTGCCCGCATCATTGCCAGCGCCAAGCTGGACGCGGAGCAACAGGTTACCAAGGCACGCGACGCTTTGCGTGGCGAAGTGGCGAACCTTGCAGTTAAAGGCGCCGAGCAGATTCTGAAGCGTGAAGTGAATGCAGCTGCGCATGCCGACCTGCTGAACCAACTGGAAACAGAGCTGTAATATGGCTGAAATCGCAACGATTGCCCGTCCTTACGCAGAAGCCCTGTTTCGTGTTGCGCTGTCCGGCAAGCTGGCGGCCTGGTCTGATCTGGTCTCTGAAATGGCGCATGTAGCCGCGCATCCGGATGTCCAGGCGTTTGTGCATAGCCCTGCCGTGTCGACGCAGCAAATGACCGATACGTTTTTGGCCGCCTTGAAATCGCCTGTCGATGCCGAGGCGAAAAATTTCGTCAAGGCGCTGGCCGACAATGGCCGTCTGACGCTGTTGCCTGAAATCGCTGCGCAATTTCATGTGCTGAAAAATGCACATGAAGGTGCGGACGATGCGGAGATCACCAGTGCATTTGCGCTGTCGGACTCGCAGGTCAGCGAATTGGTCGCTGCGCTGGAAAAGAAATTTGGTCGCAAGTTGCTGCCGTCTGTTGCCGTCGATAGCGGCTTGATTGGCGGTGTACGCGTGGTTATCGGCGATGAAGTGCTCGACACTTCCGTGCGTGCCAAGCTGCAACAGTTACATGTTGCTTTGACTGCTTAATATTGTCAGTCATAGCCCTCGCAGGTTGTTGCAAAATTAAGCTGGCTAGGCGTGTCGCCGCAGACAGTACGTTAGTACGGCAAGGCGGCACGACAACGCCAGATTATTTTTGCAACAACCTCTTTAGCGTAAGCGAAGAGAATATTTTTAGGAGTTTGTATGCAACTCAACGCGTCTGAAATCAGCGAACTGATCAAGAGCCGGATCCAAGGCCTTGGCGATACTGCTGAGATTCGCAATCAGGGTACGGTTATTTCCGTGTCCGACGGTATTTGCCGCATTCACGGTCTGTCAGACGCGATGCAAGGCGAGATGCTGGAATTCCCTGGCAACACATTCGGCCTGGCGCTGAATCTGGAGCGCGACTCGGTCGGCGCCGTTATTCTCGGCGACTACGAACATATCTCCGAAGGCGACACGGTCAAATGCACCGGCCGCATTCTGGAAGTGCCGATCGGTCCTGAGCTGCGTGGCCGTGTGGTCAATGGACTCGGTCAACCGATCGACGGCAAAGGCCCGGTCAATGCGAAGCTGACTGCGCCGATCGAAAAGATCGCGCCGGGCGTTATTGCCCGTCAATCGGTTTCCGAGCCTCTGCAAACCGGTATCAAATCGATCGACTCGATGGTGCCGATCGGCCGCGGTCAACGCGAACTGATCATCGGCGATCGTCAAACCGGTAAAACGGCGGTTGCGATCGATGCGATCATCAACCAGAAAGGCCAGAACGTTACTTGTATCTATGTCGCGATCGGCCAAAAGGCTTCGTCGATCAAGAACATCGTGCGTTCGCTGGAAATACACGGCGCAATGGAATATACGATCGTTGTCGCTGCATCGGCTTCCGAATCGGCTGCGATGCAATTCGTATCGGCGTATTCCGGTTGCGCGATGGGCGAATACTTCCGCGATCGCGGTGAAGATGCGCTGATCGTTTATGACGATTTGTCCAAGCAAGCGGTTGCATACCGTCAGGTATCGCTGCTGCTGCGCCGTCCGCCTGGCCGTGAAGCTTATCCCGGCGACGTGTTCTATCTGCACAGCCGCCTGCTGGAACGTGCAGCGCGCGTCAATCCAAAATATGTCGAAGATTTCACCAAAGGCGAAGTCAAGGGCAAGACCGGTTCACTGACAGCGTTGCCGATCATCGAAACCCAGGCCGGCGACGTTTCCGCATTCGTTCCGACCAACGTGATTTCGATTACCGACGGTCAGATCTTTCTGGAAACATCCCTGTTCAACGCCGGTATCCGTCCTGCGATCAACGCCGGTATTTCGGTGTCGCGCGTCGGTGGCGCCGCGCAGACCAAAGTGATCAAGAACTTGTCCGGCGGTATCCGTACCGACTTGGCGCAGTATCGTGAATTGGCTGCGTTTGCGCAATTCGCTTCGGACCTGGATGCAGCGACCCGCAAGCAACTCGATCGCGGTGCACGCGTTACCGAATTGCTCAAGCAGGCACAGTATTCTCCGCTGCCGATTTCGTTGATGGCTTGCACCCTGTTTGCAGTAAACAAGGGCTTCCTGGACGATATCGAAGTCAAAAAGGTGTTGGCATTCGAAGCCGGCCTGCATGACTACATGAAGCGTAGCCAAGCCGCGTTGCTGCAAAAAATCGAAGACACCAAACAACTCGATAAAGATGCTGAAGCTGCGTTGTCCACTGCCGTTACCGATTTCAAAAAATCGGGCGCGTATTAAGCATGGCGTGCATCTTTAAAGCCGCCGGCTTTGCAAAGGAGTAATTAACTCATGGCTACAGGCAAAGAGATACGCGGCAAGATCAAGAGCGTAGAAAATACGAAGAAGATCACCAAGGCGATGGAAATGGTTGCTGCTTCCAAAATGCGCAAAGCGCAGGACCGGATGCATGCAGCACGTCCCTACAGTGACAAGATTCGTAACGTCGCCGCTAATTTGTCGCGCGCCAACCCGGAGTACACGCATCCGTTCATGGTCAAGCAGGAGTCGGCGAAAAAAATCGGTTTCGTTGTCGTCACCACAGACAAAGGTCTGTGCGGCGGCATGAATACCAACTCGCTGCGCTTGCTGACCACCAAGATGCGCGAACTCGAAGGGCAGGGCAATGCGCTCGAAGCAGTTGCAATCGGTAATAAGGGTTTGGGTTTCCTGAACCGTATTTCCGCCAAGGTCGTAGCGCATGCGACCCATTTGGGCGATACGCCGCATCTGGATAAATTGATCGGGCCTGTCAAGGTCTTGCTTGATGCTTATCAGGAAGGCGCACTCGATGCGGTCTATCTGGTCTACACCAAGTTCATCAACACGATGAAGCAGGAACCGACTTTGCTGCAATTGCTGCCATTGACAAGCGATCGCCTTGAGGTCAATCCCGATGCGCATTCGTGGGATTACATTTATGAGCCGGATGTCGAGACTGTTATTGACGAACTGCTGGTGCGTTATGTAGAAGCGCTGATTTATCAGTCCGTCGCCGAAAATATGGCATCGGAACAATCGGCGCGCATGGTGGCGATGAAGTCAGCAAGCGACAATGCCGGCAATGTGATTGGTGAGCTGAAACTGGTTTACAACAAAACCCGTCAGGCAGCCATTACCAAGGAATTGTCGGAAATTGTCGGCGGTGCTGCGGCTGTTTAATAGAACACGCGCTAAGCCTTCTGAATAACGCGCAAGCGTTCAACAACATTTTATTTTATATATATTGAAGGAACGAAAATGGCTGATGGCAAAATCGTTCAGTGTATCGGTGCTGTGGTGGACGTCGAGTTTCCCCGTAACGCGATGCCCAAGGTGTACGATGCCTTGAAAATGGAAGGTTCGGAGCTGACGTTGGAAGTGCAGCAGCAACTTGGCGACGGCATTGTC
The DNA here is from genome assembly GCA_028291765.1 of Herbaspirillum sp. Lineage (GTDB taxonomy): Bacteria > Pseudomonadota > Gammaproteobacteria > Burkholderiales > Burkholderiaceae_D > Herbaspirillum. The sequence continues at coordinate 6,663 of JAQGNR010000035.1, read as the reverse complement.
CGGACCATTGCGCTCGGTACTTCGGACGGTTTGCGCCGCGGCATGATGATTCAAAATACCGGCAAGCCAATCATGGTGCCAGTCGGTAAAGCTACACTCGGCCGCATCATGGATGTGCTGGGTAACCCGATCGACGAATGCGGTCCTGTAAGCCGCGAGAACACAGCGTCAATTCACCGCAAGGCGCCTGCCTACGACGAATTGTCGCCATCGCAGGAATTGCTGGAAACAGGCATCAAGGTGATCGATCTGGTGTGTCCGTTTGCCAAGGGCGGTAAAGTCGGCCTGTTCGGCGGCGCGGGCGTCGGCAAGACGGTCAATATGATGGAACTGATCAACAACATCGCCAAGGCGCATAGCGGTCTGTCCGTGTTTGCCGGTGTCGGTGAACGTACGCGTGAAGGTAACGACTTCTATCACGAAATGGCCGATGCCAAAGTGGTGGATCTGGATGAGCCGGAAAAATCCAAAGTTGCGATGGTGTACGGTCAAATGAATGAACCGCCGGGCAACCGTCTGCGCGTCGCGTTGACCGGTTTGACCATTGCCGAAGGTTTCCGTGACGAAGGCCGCGACGTGCTGTTCTTCGTCGATAACATCTATCGCTACACACTGGCCGGTACCGAAGTATCCGCGCTGCTGGGCCGTATGCCTTCGGCGGTGGGTTATCAACCGACGCTGGCTGAAGAAATGGGCCGTCTGCAAGAGCGCATTACATCGACCAAAACCGGTTCGATCACATCGATCCAGGCCGTCTACGTCCCTGCGGATGACTTGACCGATCCATCGCCTGCTACCACCTTCGCCCATTTGGACTCCACCGTTGTGCTGTCGCGCGATATCGCCTCGCTGGGTATTTACCCTGCGGTCGATCCACTCGATTCGACATCGCGTCAGCTTGATCCGCTGGTCGTTGGCCAAGAGCATTACGAAACAGCGCGCGCCGTTCAGGGCACACTGCAACGTTACAAGGAATTGCGCGACATTATTGCGATTCTGGGTATGGACGAACTGGCGCCTGAAGATAAGCTGCTGGTGGCTCGTGCTCGTAAAATGCAACGTTTCCTGTCGCAGCCTTTCCACGTCGCTGAAGTGTTTACCGGTTCACCTGGTAAATATGTATCCCTCAAAGATACGATCAAGGGCTTCAAAATGATTGCAAGCGGCGAACTGGATCACTTGCCTGAGCAAGCGTTCTACATGGTCGGCACGATCGAAGAAGCAATTGAAAAAGCCAAGAAAATCAACTAGGAATTGCCATGGCAAATACCATTCACGTTGACATTGTCTCGGCTGAAGCATCGATCTTCTCGGGCGAAGCAGAGTTTGTCGCGTTGCCAGGCGAATCGGGTGAGCTGGGGATTTATCCCCGCCACACGCCGCTGATGACACGTATTCGCCCTGGTGCGGTACGTATCAAGGTGCCGGGCCAAAAGGAGGACGAATTTATTTTCGTCGCCGGCGGCATTCTGGAAGTGCAACCCGATAGCGTTACCGTGCTGGCCGATACCGCGATTCGCGGCGCCGATCTGGACGAAGCGCAAGCGACCGAAGCAAAGCGCCGGGCCGAGGAAACTCTGCTCAGCCGCGATTCTGAAATCGATTACGCCGTGGCGCAAGGCGAACTGGCGACAGCGATTGCCCAATTGGCTGCAATTCATCGCTTGCGTCAGAAACGTTAAGCAACAAAAGTAATCGAAACCGGCAGTACACTGAAAGGCAGCTTCGGCTGCCTTTTTTCTTGGCGCTTGGCTTGTTTACTGCGCTGAGCCTCTGTGCTGAACTTTTTTGCCGACTTTGCTTACTCAGAGTTTCCTTAATGTTTTTATTGAAAGCGCTTCGATGAAAATCCAAAAACAGTTTCGCCCCGCGCCAAAATTCAAAATCCAGGACGCAGATGCTGCGCTCAAGCCCTTATCGAGCGGTGACAAAACCGCCGATCAGGCGCAGACCCTTGCATTGACTACGCAGATAGCCGAGCAGCAAAACATGTTTTATGCGGATGCCAGCCGCAAGCTATTGATCGTATTGCAAGGCACCGACACCAGCGGTAAAGACGGCACCGTCAACAGCGTCTTTCATGGTGTTAACCCGCAAGGGATCAAAATCGTGAATTTCAAGGCGCCCAATGCCGTCGAGCTTGGGCGCGATTATCTATGGCGCGTGCATCGGCAAGTGCCGCAATCGGGTGAAATCGGGGTGTTCAACCGCAGCCATTATGAAGATGTGCTGATTACGCGCGTCCATGACTGGATCGACGATAAGGAGTGCCAACGGCGTTACGCGCAGATACGCGATTTCGAACGCATGCTGACCGAGACCGGTACGACATTGATTAAATTCTTCCTGCACATTTCGAGTGACGAGCAAAAGAAACGCCTGCAGCAACGCGTAGACAATCCCGCAAAACACTGGAAATTCGATGTGCAGGATCTGGCTGAGCGCAAGCATTGGGCGCGTTACCAAGAAGTGTATGCGGATGCGATCAACGCCACCGACAGCGATACAGCGCCTTGGCATATTATTCCAGCCAATTCCAATACGCATCGCAATCTTGCGATCGCCAGCATCGTACTGGCGGCCCTGCAGGATATGAAATTGAAATTTCCGCCTGCCAAGCCTGAATTGAAGGGCCTGATCATCAAGTAAGCAAACACTAATGAACGGTCGGGTTGCGATTGAATGCGATAATAGACGTTTAGCTTAGTCCAAATGTTATCGTCGCCATGCCATCATTTTCTCCCCTGAAGAACGACACCTTTATCCGGGCCTTACTACGTCAGCCCACCGATTACACACCGCTGTGGCTGATGCGTCAGGCCGGCCGTTATTTACCTGAATACCGCGCCACCCGTGCGCGCGCCGGTTCATTTCTGGGGCTGGCTAAAAATCCCGATTACGCCACTGAGGTGACGTTGCAGCCACTGGCACGTTACCCGCTCGACGCAGCGATCCTGTTTTCCGATATTCTGACGGTCCCCGATGCGATGGGACTTGGTTTATATTTCGCCGACGGTGAGGGCCCCAAATTCGAACGGCCCTTGCGCGACGAGCAAGCCGTGATGGCGTTGCGCGCGCCAGAGCTGGGCAGTTTGCAGTATGTTTTCGATGCCGTTACCCAGATCCGCACTGAACTTGACGGCCGGGTACCCTTGATCGGTTTCTCGGGCAGCCCGTGGACGCTGGCCTGTTATATGGTCGAAGGGGGCGGTTCGGACGATCATCGCACCGTTAAAAGCATGCTTTACAGCCGCCCGGATTTGCTGCATCACATCCTTAAAATCAATGCCGCTGCGGTCGCCGCGTATCTGAATGCGCAGATCGATGCGGGTGCGCAGGCGCTGATGATTTTCGATACTTGGGGCGGCGCCTTGGCCGATGGCGTCTATCAGGCTTTCTCGCTGGCGTATATGCAACAAGTCGTGGCGCAGCTAAAACGTGAAAAAGATGGCGTGCGCATTCCGGTGATTGTCTTCACTAAAGGCGGCGGCTTATGGCTGGAGCAAATCGCCGACATCGGCGCCGACGCAGTCGGCCTTGACTGGACTGTCAATCTTGGCGAGGCGCGCCGGCGCGTCGGCGTTCGCGTCGCGTTCCAGGGCACTCTCGATCCGGTCGTGCTATTTGCCGGTGAGCAGCAAATTCGTGCCGAAGTGCAGAAACTACTCGCATCGTTCGGGCCGCCAAGTGCCGGCAGCGGGCATGTATTCAATTTAGGACATGGCATCTCACAATTCACCCCGCCTGAGGCCGTCATGACCATGGTGGATGCAGTGCATAGCTTGAGCAGGCTGAGCAGGCACCTATGAGGCGGACAGGCCTAATTTGGTTTTGGCTATCACTTATGCACAAAACAGTTATCACATAATCAAGTAAATGAAATTTTACGTGAAATACGGCTTTATTCTTTTTGCTTCGATATAAGTGTTTGATTTTATTGGGAATTAACATATGCAACTTTATGTAGCATTTTGTTAAGAGCCGCATAAATACTGGTTCAGCCAGAGGGTAATCCGATGTTACCCACAAAGTTATCCACAGTTACTGTGGATGATTCAAAAAAAGCTTAAGAATCGGGGGCTTAGCCGGTTTTCTCATTTTTTACATGAGAAAACTCTCATAAAATGAGAACTCCTAATATTTCTCCGCTTGCACCAAGATGCTTGACAGCCTCAATTTTTCGGTGCGTTTTTGGCTTTAAAAAATAATGATTGCACTAACTTATACACATAATGAATTTGTGCGGGGCAATAAGATTTTATTTTAGAAATATTTTAGATAGACATTTTTAGTTTTCTAAAGCATTGATTTTTAAGGATTAAATTTTTGCTTTGGAATTGAGCATTTTGTTGAAAGCCGCATAAATGCTCAGCCCGGCGATGTCAAGCGGCGGTTACCCACAAAGTTATCCACAGTTGCTGTGGATAGTTTAAAAAGCGTTTATTAAACCGGTAGTTAGCCCAACTCTTTAGGATTTAGATTAACTTCGTGGAACCCTGCATCGTTAACGTCGCGCTGGATACACCACTTGACATCACCTTCGATTATCGGTGCAGCGCTGAAAATGCGTTTCCACCGCCGGAAATCGGCCAATTGGTGCTGGTGCCTTTTGGGCATCGCCAGGTGGCCGGCGTCATTGTCGGCATCCGCACCGGCAGCGAGGTCGCGGAAGATAAGCTGAGGGATGTCATCGCCATTCGCCGCCAATTGACGCCGCTGTCGCCGGCGTGGCTGGCGCTGTGCCGTTTTGCGGCTGACTATTATCAACGTCCGCTGGGGGAGGTTGCCTTGCCGGGCCTGCCTAAGAATCTGCGGGCGCAATCGGCTGTCAGCCTGGATCGGGCCATCAAAAAACAGGCCGCACTCAGCACTGAGCACGACGGCCGCCCGGTCGATATGCCAGCGCTGCGGCCGGCCCAGCAAACCGCCGCGCAGGCGATCGCCGATGCGCAAGGTTTTGCGCCGATGCTCTTGTACGGCGTAACCGGCAGCGGCAAGACGGAAGTGTATTTGCAGGCCGCGGCCGATATCCTGGCGCGTGCTGCTGCCGATGACGCCCCCGCGCAAATACTGATTCTGGTACCTGAAATCAATCTGACGCCGCAACTGGAAGGCAATGTGCGATCCCGTTTTCCCGGCGTCGCCGTGGTCAGCCTGCATAGCGGCCTGGCCGAGGGAGAGCGCACCTTGCATTGGCTGGCGGCGCATCTCGGCCATGCCCGGATTGTCCTCGGCACCCGCCTGGCGATTCTGGCCTCGTTGCCGCACCTGAAATTGATCGTGATCGATGAAGAACACGATCCTTCCTATAAGCAGCAGGAAGGATTGCGCTACTCGGCACGCGATCTGGCGGTCTGGCGCGCCCATCAATTGAATATTCCGATTGTGTTGGGTTCGGCCACGCCATCGCTAGAGAGTTGGCAGCATGCGCAGACCGGGCGCTACCGCAAACTCGAATTGCGTCAGCGCGCCGTGCAAGATGCGGTACTGCCTGCGGTGCGCCTGATCGATATGGAGCGCGACAAGCCCTCTGACGGTTTGACCTCGACTCTGGTGGCGGCGCTCAAGCAGCGGCTGGCGCGCGGCGAACAATCGTTGCTGTTTCTGAATCGGCGCGGCTATGCGCCGGTACTAAGTTGCGATGCCTGCGGTTGGGTCAGCAATTGCACCCGCTGCACCTCATTCATGGTTTTGCACAAACCGGAACACCGTCTGCGCTGCCATCATTGCAGCCTCGAATTACGGATTCCAAAACATTGCCCGACTTGCGGCAATGCCGATCTGCAGCCGCTGGGACGCGGCACCCAAAGAGTCGAAGAGGGATTGCAGCAACTGTTCCCGACTGCGCGCATCTTGCGCATCGATGCCGATTCGACCCGGCGCAAAGGCAGCGCACAAGCGGCCTTCGACAGTGTGCACCGGGGCGAAGTCGACATTCTGATCGGCACCCAAATGGTCGCCAAGGGCCACGACTTTAAAAACCTGACGCTGGTGGGCGTATTGAATCCCGATACTGCCTTGTTTTCTCAGGATTACCGCGCCGGCGAACGCCTGTTTGCGCAATTGATGCAAGTCGCCGGTCGCGCCGGCCGCGCCGCCCGGAAAGACGGCGGCAGCGTGAGCGAGGTTCTGATCCAGAGCCGCTATATTCACCACCCGCTGTATGCCTCGGTCATCGCCCACGATTACGACGGCTTTGCCGGCGGGTTGCTCGAGGAGCGCGAACAGGCTGCATTGCCGCCCTATCTTTATCAGGCATTGCTGCGCGCCGAAGCCAAGGAACTCGCCATCGCCCTGGCGTTTTTGCAGGATGCCGCGGCTTGTCTGACGCACGAAGGCATCACCATCAACGATCCGATTCCGATGACCATGACACGCGTGGCCAATGTCGACCGCGCGCAGTTACTGATCGAATCGGCTTCGCGCCCGGCTTTACAGGCATTTTTAAAAGAATGGCTGGCGCTGCTGCGGCAAACCCGCACGCGCGCTAAATGGTCGCTTGAGGTTGATCCGGTGGATATTTAGGGCAACGCCGATGACGTGCCATGTGCGGCCGGGGCGTCAGGCGGGCTGTGGCGGATGTTTGTGCGCAGTGAGGTAAAGGAGGAGGCCGCAGGCCGGAGGACACGAACGGAGCACAAACATCCGTCACAGCCCGCCTGA
>JAQGNR010000017.1 GCA_028291765.1 Herbaspirillum sp. | reverse complement strand
CCGCCACATCCCGCCCGACGGCGCCTTCGCTGAACGGCATTAGGGCGCCTTAACTGAACGGCATCAGGGCCGGATGGCCCCTCTTCTGCGCGTTATGACTCGGGCGATTCAGCCTCGCGAAATGATCGATTCCAGTGCAAACAGCTGGGCGGCCGATTCGCGTTGGCGCACCAGATGGGCTTTATCGCCGTCGACCATCACTTCGGCCGCGCGGGGGCGGGTGTTGTAATTGGACGCCATGGTCATGCCGTAGGCGCCGGCCGACATCACCGCCAGCAGATCGCCCTCTTGCAGCGCCAGCGTGCGGTTGCGCGCCAGCCAGTCGCCGGATTCGCAGACCGGGCCGACCACATCGTAGGTTCTGGCTGCGCTGTCGCGGTGCTGCTCGACCTGTTGCACGCCGTGATAGGCCTCGTACAGCGCAGGGCGCATCAGGTCGTTCATTGCCGCGTCCACGACGGCGAAGTTCTTTTCGGCGCCATGCTTGAGGTATTGCACTTCGGTCAGCAGCACGCCGGCATTGCCGACGATCGAGCGGCCCGGCTCGAACAGCACCTTGATGCCCTTGCCCTGGTATTTCGCTTCGCGCCAGGCGTTGATGCGGCCGAACAGCCGTTTCAGATAGTCGCCCACCGCCACCGGCACTTCGTCATCGTAGATGATGCCGATGCCGCCGCCGATGTCCAGATGATGCAAGACGATGTCTTCCTGCGCCAGGAGATCGACCAGATCGATCACCTTGTCCAGTGCTTCCAGCAGCGGCGCATCGTCCAGCAATTGCGAGCCGATATGGCAATCGATGCCGACCACGTCGATATTCGGCAGCGCCGCGGCGGTGCGATAGCAATCCATCGCATCCTCATAGGCAACGCCGAACTTGTTTTCTTTCAGGCCGGTGGAAATATATGGATGGGTTTTGGCATCGACGTTCGGATTGACGCGCAACGATACCCGCGCACGCTGTCCGGTTTCGCCTGCGATCGCATTGAGCCGATGCAATTCGGGAATCGATTCGACGTTAAAGCAGAGAATATCGTGCGACAACGCCAACCGCATTTCATCGCGGCCTTTGCCCACGCCCGAAAAGATCACTTTGCGCGGATCGCCGCCGGCGGCAATCACCCGCAGCAATTCGCCGCCGGAAACAATGTCGAAACCGGAACCGAGCTGCGCCAGAATATTGAGTACCGCCAGATTCGAGTTCGATTTAACCGAATAGCAGACCAGGGCGGCATCGGCAGCAGCGCCGCGCTCATGGGCGCGGCAAGCGTCGGCATAGGCGGAAAAATTCTCGACCAGCGCTTGTTTCGAATAGACGTACAAAGGGGTGGCGTATTGCTCGGCGAGCGCCGATAGCGACGTCTGTTCAGCGTGCAGTACGCCATTGCGGTATGAAAAATGCGACATCGGGAGCAGGAAAGAAGGAAAGGTGATTTAAAGGAAATTTAAAAGTGGCGAAAGGGTTCGGCAATCCGCTACTAGAAGCGGGGGGAACCGGGAGGCTTCGGATTCATGTCCGGCGCTGATGTTGTCGTCGGCGGCGGCGCAACGACTTTAGGCGCATCGGGGTCCGCCGGCACCTTCGGCATGTAGAGCGGGCCAATCTGGCCGCAAGCGCTCAGCAGCCCCATCAGAGAGAAGGCGCTGAAAATAAGAATGGCACGCGGCAAATAAAATAATGGCTTCACGATTAGAATCTGGGTTTAGATCAACGCATTGGAGTGTAGCATGACGGAATCCGAATTCCTGGCCCTGGCCGATGAAGCCTTTAGCAGTATCGAGAATTCGCTGGAAACTGCGGCGGAAACGACCGACCTGGATGTCGAGTGCAGCCGCAGCGGCAATGTGCTGGAAATCGAATGCATCGATAGCCGCTCGAAAATCATTATTAATACCCAGGCGCCAATGCAGGAAATCTGGATTGCGGCGAAATCCGGCGGCTTTCACTATAAATACGACGGCCGCATCTGGCGCAACACGCGCGACGGCTCGGAGCTGTTTGCGGTGCTATCGGCGATTGTCAGTGAACAGGCAGGCGTGGCGGTGATTATCAGCAGCGCGCTGTAGTGCCGGCGCGGTAGAAAATTAGCGCAATTAAGATAAATCCATACGCGTTTACAGACCCTCCGATATTTTACAGACAGCAACATTATCTTAAGATTCTCTCCGTTCCCCGGGGCCTGCATCGCATCCCGCCCAGCCCGGCAAAAGGAGCAGAGGATCATCAAGGAGCGAGATAATGCCAGTCGCAGGTCTTTCAGCAAGCCCATCCAATTGTGTATCGCCGCCCGTCCCGACGCCGCAACAAGCTAGCGCCAGCGCACCGGCGGCCAATGCATCGCGCATGCGATGGGCGCCAATGGAGAGCAAAGCGCCACTGGCAGGAAAATTCTCCAGGAATGCATCGCAATCAAGTTCGCAAGGCTCATCCTCGCCCATCGGCAAGCTCCCCACCTTAACGCCATTGCCAACAAAAACGCTGGCGGCGTTTGAAAAACTGCAGCAGAAACTGGAACGATACGACAAGCAGGATCTCGCAGATTATGCCTCCGTGTTGCGTGTTTCCGACCACACCGCGGTGCTCGGCTCCAACGCAATAATGAAATTTCCCGGCCAGATTCGCGACGCAAAAGCCTCGGTCAACCATGCGATAGACACACTGAAAACCTGTAAGACAATGCCCAGCCGCGACCAGCTACTGGCGTATGCGCGAACACATAACAAGGCTGCGGCCGTGCTGGAAGGGCTAAAGCGCTCTCGCCCATTGCCGCCGCCTCGTTCGCATGAGGCGGATGCAATGGGCAATCTGATTCGCGGGAGCGAGCGGGGCAGCGAGAGCGGCAGAAAGAATGCGCGCTGGCGCGCCGCGTCACCGTCGCAGCCATTGTCATTGCATGCGCCTGTCGCGCCCGCTTATCCGCGCAACGCTGCAGTCATCACAGCCAATAGGCGGCTGCCGCACGAACAATCCTATGTCGAGTCGCTGCGTTCATCCACGGCGCCTTGCCCGGTTCATTCACCGGAGAAACCGGCCACGAAATTGAATGCCGCTGCCGCAAAACAAGCAAAGAACGCAAGAGATGAACGCTGGCAGGGCCAGCAGATCGAACGTGAAAAAAAATTATGGAGTAACGCCACACTCGAGAAAGGCAACATGACAGAGGCACTGGGCGCCACCGAAGAAGCGCTAAGGCAAAGCGTCGCACAGCATCGCGGATTACTGACACCGGAAAAACTGACGGCTGTGGCGAAAGAGTTGGGGCGCTTGGCGCCGTTAAAAAAAAAAATGTGAAACGTTTGACGCTAAAGATACCTCCACGGCCGCACGAAAATTCTGGGCACAAGCCCGCAATGAAAACATCCGCGCGCGTAATTTGCTCGACAGTTTTGACCTTAAAAAAACCCGTCTGGAAAAACAGTTGGTAAGCGCTCCGTTGCCATTGCCATTGCCACGGCCGCTACAGTTATGCAGCGATAATGCCATACCGGACGTCGGCACGAAGACCGCAACAACCACGACAACCATGCCGCCAGCATCCCCGACCAAGAAACGGGTGCACTGGTCGCCTACCTTAGCCAAGTCTTTCGATCTGAACAAGAGCAACGACTATGGCTATGACAGCGCCAAATCGATCAGTCCCGATTCCGAGTCACAAATGACAATTGATAATCCGATCCCTGTCTGGGACAGGACAGCGCCGGATGAGGATACCCGCGGCTCAGAATTCCCCCCGCAAGTTGCGGAAGAAAAGGAGCCGGTTCGACAGAAGCAAATCCGTCAAACCAGTTTGACATCTAGTGAATCATGTACCGAAAGCGATGAGTATGAGAATAAATATGACCTGGATGGTCTATCGGAACGCATCGCTGTGCTTAACGAGCGTTCCAGGCTGGAATCTTCTGCTGAATCGCGCGCCGAAAGCTATATGCTGGATGGAACTTACAGCGATATTCTAGGGGACCGCCTTGCCATACTTATCAAGCTTGCCAAGCTTATGGAGCGGGACGTTTGACCGCTTCCATTCCCTTTTCTTTTAATACCCGAGCCGCTTCAGGGCCGGTCAGCAAATGCAAAAACGCCCGCGCTGCCGCCTGTTCGGTGCTGGTGCTGCTGATGGCTGCGGTATAAATCGTGTAACTCTGAATATCGGCGGGCAGCGGTCCAAGCAATGTCACGCCTTTCGTCGGCAGGATTTCGCTGATCTGATGAATACCGAGTTCCGCCTCGCCTTTGACGATATGCTCCGCCACCGAGCCGCCATTGACTTTGACCGCTTTACCATCGATTTGCTGCGCAATGCCCCATTGCTGAAATAGCTGGCTCAGATAAATGCCGCTGGAACCGCCCGATGCAGGGTCGATATAGGCGACTGATTTTGCATTAAGCAAGGTTTGCCTGAAGTGCTCGACGGTATCGATCGCCGGCTTTGGCGCGCCAACCGGCACCATCACGCCAATGCCTACCTGCGCCAGATTAGCGACACTATCGGCGCTTACCTTTTTCTGGGCCAGCAGCTCCTTGATCAGGTCCGGCGTCAGGATGACCAGATCGAACGATGCGCCGGCTTCGATGCGGCGCGCCAAACCGCCCGCGGTATCGTTCTCCAGAACGATCTTATTACCAGTGCTGGATTCATATAAAGGCGCCAGCGCTACGGCGACCTGTTTGAATGCGCCGGTAGACAATACGGTCAACTGTGCTGCCGACGCTGCCGATGTCCACGCTGCTGCTGAAATCAGTGCAATCAGGCCGAGGCCCATCATTTTTTTAAATCCAAGCATGTAAAATCTCCTAAATTTTATTTGGCGACAAAATACACTTTCGTATCGGCTGTTCAAGCCGTTACGCCGAACGCATACCGTCTTTTCATCGTGTTATGGGGCAGTTTAGCTTTATACTCACGCCTTTCGCGAGCCATCTTACTCACCTTAGCGCAACACCATGCCCAACGTGTTTTTTTTTAGACCTCCCTCTTTTTTTCTCGATCCACGCACCGGTCGGCCGCGCTACGCACGAATTTTTCTGATTTTACTCGTTATCGCCGCGGCCGCATTTACGCTACCGCGCGTGGTAACGAACGTTTATAAGCAGCACAATACCAAAGCCAATATCGCACAGCAAGATATGGACGCCATCGGCCAAGGATTAGCGCTCTATAAGCATGACAATGGGAATTACCCGAGCGCCGAACAAGGATTGCTGGCGTTGGTTCTGGAGCCCACCAGGGGGCCGGCAGCCAAGGGTTGGAAACAGGGAGGTTATATCGACCGTCTGCCGCACGATCCGTGGGGCAACCCGTATCAATACCGGTTCGATGAAACGGAACAGACTTATCGGCTATTTTCGTTCGGGGCGGGAGGGCCGGACGCCGCCGACGAGGATGGTGAAGGCGATAGCGTTATCGTTGCGCGGTAACGTCATCATCGCGTAAAAAACTGCTTTTCATCACACGCCAGCGGCAGCGGTGCTACTTCAGGATTACAGAACGTAACGCGACAAATCTTCATTCACCGCCAGTTCGCCCAAGCGCTCGTTCACATAAGCCGCGTCGATCAATAACGTTACATCGCCACTATCGCCGGCCGTGAACGAAACCTCTTCCAGCAATTTTTCCATGACCGTATACAAACGGCGCGCGCCAATATTTTCGGTCTTCTCATTGACCGAAAATGCGATTTCAGCGAGACGCTGAATACCCGCCGGCACGAATTCTATCTTGACGCCTTCGGTTGCCAGCAATGCTTCGTATTGCTTGGTGAGGCAGGCATCGGTCGAGGTCAGGATGCATTCGAAATCGGCAATCGACAATGAATCCAGCTCGACCCGGATCGGGAAACGTCCCTGCAATTCGGGGATCAGATCCGATGGTTTGGCCAAATGAAAGGCGCCGGATGCGATAAACAGAATATGGTCGGTCTTGATCATGCCGTACTTGGTATTGACCGTGGTGCCTTCCACCAGCGGCAGCAAATCGCGCTGCACGCCGGCGCGCGATATGTCGGCGCCGCCATTTTGCGAGCGGGTGGCGATTTTATCGATTTCATCCAGAAAGACGATACCGTTCTGTTCGACATTCTGAATCGCCCTCTGCCGCAGCTCTTCCTCGTTGACCAGCTTGCCCGCTTCTTCATCGATCAGGAATTTCATGGCTTCCCGGATCTTGATCTTGCGGGTTTTTTTACGGTTGCTGCCGATCCCGGAAAACATCGATTTGATCTGTTCGGTCATTTCTTCCATGCCCGGGGGGGCCATGATTTCCATTTGCGGCGCGGCGTCGTTCAACTCGATTTCGATTTCCTTATCGTCCAGCGCGCCTTCGCGCAAACGCTTGCGAAACGTCTGGCGTGTGTTATTGCTAGTACCGTCGTCTGTTTTAGCCCCCGTTTCCGGATGAAACCCGAAGTCGCGCGCAGGCGGCACCAAAATATCGATGACCCGATCTTCCGCGGCATCTTCGGCGCGGGTACGCACCTTGCGCACTTCGGCTTCACGCGTTTGCTTGATGCCGATATCGATCAGATCGCGGATGATGGTATCGACATCGCGCCCGACATAGCCGACCTCGGTAAATTTGGTCGCTTCGATCTTGATGAACGGCGCATCGGCCAGCTTTGCCAGACGGCGTGCAATTTCTGTTTTACCGACACCGGTCGGTCCGATCATCAGGATGTTTTTAGGTGTGATCTCGTGCCGCAACGGCTCGGCGATCTGCTGCCGACGCCAGCGATTGCGCAAGGCGATCGCCACCGCGCGCTTGGCGCGCCCCTGGCCGACCACATGTTTATCAAGTTCGGAGACGATCTCTTTAGGCGTCATGTTCATGGGGTATCTTTAAATTGGTGTTGCCTGTTAATACAAACGTAAAACGGCGAAACAAAGCCACGAAAGTAAAGCGGCCAATGCCGAGCGGATGCAGATCCGATAACTCATCAGTCCAGCGTTTCGATAATATGGTTTTGATTGGTATAGATACATAAATCGCCGGCGATCACGAGCGATTTCTTGACGACTTCAGCCGGCGTCAGTTCGGTATTTTCCTGTAAGGCCTTGGCCGCAGACTGCGCAAAACTGCCGCCCGAACCAATCGCGCCGATGCCGTCGGTGGGTTCAAGTACGTCACCGTTGCCAGTAATGACCAGTGTGGTTTCACGGTCGGCAGTGAGCAGCATCGCTTCCAGCCGCCGCAGCATGCGGTCGGTGCGCCACTCTTTGGCCAATTCGACCGAAGCGCGCATTAAATTGCCCTGATGCTTTTCAAGTTTGGATTCAAACAGGTCGAGCAAGGTAAATGCATCGGCAGTGCCGCCGGCAAAACCGACCAGAACCTTGCCTTGATACAACTTTCTGACCTTGCGGGCGGAGCCTTTCATGACGACATTGCCGTGCGTCACCTGGCCGTCGCCGCCCAAAGCGACGGTACTGCCGCGCCTGACAGAAAGAATCGTGGTGCCGTGAAATTGTTCCATGCCTGCCTCTTTATAGTGATGTTGCATCATTCTTGCGTCATTCGGCAGGCTCGCATTATCAAGCCATTACCGATCGCTCATGCCGAGCGCCGTACCTAAGCTCAGACGTGGGGCCTTCCACGCAGATTACAAGCATCTTTGTTGTTCTCGCAAGGGCCGCTGCCGTGCCGTTGCTGCCCGGGCATTATCACGAAATCCAGAGCACGGCGCGCACGCCTATCCTTCCCCAAGATAAGCCACCTTGATCTTGGGATCGTTCAGCATCTGACGAGCGACACCGCTCATGGTAATCAAACCCGACTCCATGACATAAGCGCGATTTGCCGCTTCCAGCGCCAGCTTGGCATTTTGTTCAACCAGCAGGATCGTAATGCCTTGCGCCGAAATGTTGCGGATGACTTCAAAAATCTTTTCCACCATGATCGGCGACAAGCCCATCGACGGTTCGTCCAGCAACAGCAAGGTCGGATGGCTCATCAATGCCCGCGCCATTGCCAGCATCTGCTGTTCTCCGCCGGATAGCGTACCGGCCATCTGCGCAGAGCGCTCTTTGAGCCGAGGAAACACGCCGAACCAGCGCTCGACGTCGGCAGCGATCTGCGCCTTATCGTTACGGGTATAGGCGCCCATCAGCAAATTTTCATGGATGCTCATACGGGTAAAAACGCCGCGCCCTTCCGGCACCATCGCCAGCTTGCTTTGCACCAGTTGAAATGCTTTGCGGCCTTGCAGACTTTGCCCAAGATACTCGATCCGGCCTTCTACGCGGCAATCCGGCAAGGTGCCGGTGATCGCCTTCAATGTAGTGGTCTTGCCGGCGCCATTGGCGCCGATGAGTGTTACCAGTTCGCCTTCGTGGACTTCCAGCGCGATTCCCTTGACCGCCTGAATGCCGCCGTAGGCTACACGCAGGTCGCCGATGCTGAGAATATTTTTTGTCATGAGTCTAATGCTTTCCAATGCCTTCCAGTGCCTTCTTTAGTGGCCGCCGCCGAGATACGCTTCGATCACGGCCGGATTCTTTTTAACATCCGCCGGCACGCCTTCGGCAATCGGTTTGCCGTAATCGAGCACGGTGATGCGATCGCATAAACCCATCATCAGTTTGACGTCGTGTTCGATCAGCAAAATGGTTTTGCCGCATTCCTTGATTTTGATCAGAAGTTGGCGCAAGGCCAGCTTTTCGGTCGCGTTCATGCCCGCGGCAGGCTCGTCCAACGCCAGCAATTGCGGTTCGGTCGCCAGCGCGCGGGCAATTTCCAGCCGGCGCTGATCACCGTACGATAAATGCCGCGCAGTGCGTTCGGCAAAGTGCGCAATGCCGACGAAGTCCAGCAGCGCCAGCGAACGTTCGCGGATCGTTTGCTCTTCCACGCGCGCCGCCTTGTGCCGTAAAACCGCGCCGATCAGGGTCTGGTGGGTACGCACGTGGCAACCTACCATGACGTTTTCCAGCACGGTCATTTCACCGAACAGACGGATGTTCTGGAAAGTACGGGCGATGCCCGCTTTGGCCACTTCGTGCGGCGCCGATGGCGAATAGATTTTACCGGCCAGACGGAAGCTGCCGGTGTCCGGCTGGTACAAGCCGGTGATGACATTGAAGAAAGTCGTCTTGCCGGCCCCGTTGGGACCGATCAGACCGTAAATCTGACCTTGCCGGATTTGCAGGCTGACGCCCGATAAGGCTTGCAAGCCGCCGAAGCGTTTGCTGACATCGGCGATGTCCAGCATGATCGGGGCTTCTTGGGTAGAGGAGGCAGATGCAGAAGCTGGCGTAGACATGGACGTAACGGGATGCAAGAGCGTGTCGGAGATGGTCGCCATCATGCTTCCTTCGCGACGACTACGCCACGGGTCGGTTCGGCCATATGATCGCTGAATTGCGCGCCGTCCATGCCGCTGGCATCTTTATTAAAATCCGGCCGGTCTTCCTGCCGTGGCGCAGGCCATAGTCCCGAAGGCCGATTCAGCATGATGACCACCATCGCCAGACCATATAACAGTTGGCGCAGGATTTCGGCGTCGATCAATACGCGGCCGAATAAACTCTGCTGCAAGGGCTCGACCACATGGCGCAAGACCTCCGGCAGCGCCGCCAGGATCACGCCGCCCAGCACCACGCCGGGGATGTGGCCGATACCGCCCAGCACCACCATCGCCAGCACGGCAATCGATTCGGTCAGTGAAAACGACTCCGGCGAAACGAAACCCTGAAACGAAGCGAACATGGCGCCGGCGATACCGCCGAACGAGGCCCCCATCGCAAACGCCAGCAGTTTCATATTACGGGTGTTGATCCCCATCGCCTTGGCGGCGATTTCGTCTTCCCGGATCGCGACCCAGGCCCGGCCGAGACGGGAATCCTGCAGGCGTATCGAGATAAAGATGATCGCAATGCACAACAGCAGGAACAGGAAATAATAGGCGTTCACCGACGGAATGCCGATACCGAAAATATTAACGATGGAACCGGACCCCGGCTCGCCCCCGAGCGAGGTGCCGAAGATGCGCACCGGATCGATCATATTGATCCCTTGCGGACCATTGGTGATGTTGACCGGGGCATTCAGGTTATTCATGAAGATGCGGATGATTTCGCCGAAGCCGAGCGTCACGATGGCCAGATAATCGCCGCGCAATTTAAGCGTCGGCGCGCCGAGCAGTGCGCCAAAGAAGGCCGCGATCAACGCCGACAGCGGCACGATCAGCCAGATCGATAAATGAATGCCGTTGGCCAGAATTTGCGGGCCGCATAGCATGACCAGGAAATGACCGAGATCGGGATAGGTATCCACGAACGATTGCAGCACCGCGCCGAATTGCGGCGATGCCAGCAAACCCGCGGTGTAAGCGCCGATTGCATAAAACGCGATATAACCCAAATCGAGCAGGCCGGCGAAACCGACCACCACGTTCAGACCCAGCGCCAGCATGATGTAGAGCAGCGCGACGTCCATGATGCGCACCCAGGAATTGCCGAACTGACTGGCCACGAAAGGGAAAATCAGCATGATCGCCAGCAGCAGAAACAGGCTGCCGGCGGTTTTGCGCGGGCGCGGCCCGGCAGATGATTGCGAAGCGTTTGAAGCCTTGTTTTGTGCCATGAAAAATCCTTGTAAGCCGTTGTTACGCACGGTCGGCTACACGTTCGCCCATGATGCCGGATGGACGCAATGTGAGCACAATGATGAGAACGACAAAAGCAAAGATGTCTTGGTAATTACTACCCAGGAAGTTGCCCGTCAGATCGCCGATATAACCGGCGCCCAGGCTTTCGATCAATCCTAGCAAGAGGCCACCCACCATTGCACCGTAGATATTACCGATACCGCCCAGCACTGCAGCGCAGAACGCCTTCAATCCAGGGACGAAACCCATTGCGAATTGCGCGGTCGAGTAGTTGGCGCCCCACATCACGCCGGCAATCGCCGCCAGCGAGGCGCCGATCACGAACGTCAGCACAATGACGCCATTGACATCGACACCCATTAGACCCGCAATGCGCGGGTTCTCGGCAGTAGCCCGCATCGCCCGTCCCATGCGGGTCTTTTCGACCATGAACACCAGACCGGCCATGGCAGCCAATGCGAGGATCAGCAGCATGACCTGGGTCGGTGAAATCAGTGCACCGAACACGTGCAGCGGATCCGACGACATGACTTGAGGAAACGATACCGGGCTGCGACCCCAGATCATCATCGCCAGAGTTTGCAGAAGAATCGATACGCCGATAGCGGTGATCAGGGGCGCCAAGCGCGGCGCATTACGCAAGGGCCGATAGGCAACCCGCTCTATGATCAGGCTGACGATGACGCAGACCGGGATCGCACCGACGATGGCGATGATCAACTGTACGATACCGGGCAATCCGGGCGCTGCCCCCTGCACCAGCTTTAAGATCGTCAGCCCTGCCATCGCGCCGATCATCAACACATCGCCGTGCGCGAAATTGATCAGATTCAATACGCCGTACACCATCGTGTAACCCAGCGCGATCAATGCATACATGCTGCCGAGAACCAGCCCGTTGATGATTTGCTGGAAAAAAATGTCCATCGAGTCTCCGTCTTTGTTCCGCCATTGCCGAACATGAATAATGCTGCGCTACCAGTGTTCTTGCTGCGCTTGCTGCTTTTTGCTATCTCTATCGTCGCACACTACCTGATGTGCTTGATGCTGCGAAGCGGTAATCTGCGCTGCCGCCGTTGCAGTATCGCATCAACAATGGCTACGGCTGCCGGAACCGGCGACACAGAAGGCGCCGGCACGGTCTGGGTGAGATTGAATAAATTCATATGTCCTAATGTAACAAAAAAATAAAAGCACTAAGGGAACACACTATGGCCGGAGCAGCATGGCGCAATGTGCTCGCACGTCGCGATATAGCACAGCGACTTGCAAATAGGCAATGGAAAGGCGATTACATGCAGCATAGCGAGCAAGCAGTATCTATGCCATCAACCGGCGATAGCGGACTATCGCCGGCAAGTGCAACGCCGTAAATGAACGCGGCTGGAGAACCCAATCAGTGGCTGTACGATGAAGCCAGCGCGATGCACACTATAAGCCGCGCACTACAGCCGCACGTCACGTGCGACCGCTACAAGCAATCAATATGCGCCGATCGGTACAGGCACACCGGCCTCGAAGTGAAAAATTGTTACCGGCGATTCGAGTAGATTGTGCTGCCGATCGAATTCATAACTGCCGGCCACGCCTTTATATTTGATTTTTTCAAGTGCGGCCTGCACTTTTGGCCCGCTGGTCGCATCCGCATTTTTCATCGCTTGCGCCATCAACATCATGGCATCGTAATACGAAGCGGCGAATACCTCGGGCGAGCGTTTGTATTGCTGCTGATAGTCGGCCGCGAAGTTTGTTGCATCGGGATTTTTATTCAGCATGCCGCCGCTACGCGCACAATAAACATTGCCATCGACGTTGCTGCCGCCCAGACGCCCCATTTCGGCGGAGCAGATGCTTTCGCCGCCCAACAATTTGACATCCATGCCCAATTGCCGCATCTGACGCCGCATCGGACCACCCTGAGGGGCGTAACCGCCGTAGAAAATGGCATCCGCACGTTTTCCTTTGATCGCGGTCAGAATTGCGTTGAAGTCGGTTGCCTTGTCATTGGTATATTCCATGCTCACAACCTGTATGCCGTTGGCTTTTGCCACCTTGGCGAATTCCATTGCCAGGCCTTGACCATAGGCAGTGCGATCGTCTACGACCGAGACCCGTTTGACATGCAATTCCTTAGCCGCATACAAGGCCATTTTGCCGCCTAACTGGCTGTCGCTGGGTGCCACGCGGAACAGATTAACGTAGCCCTGCTCGGTAATTTTCGGATTGGAGGCGACGGTCATGGTGACGATGCCCGCGTCATTCAATAGGCGTGAAGTCGGTATCACAACGCCGGAATTGTAAGGTCCGATCATGGCATTGACGGGTGTGTCGATCAGCTTTTGCACGGCACCCATGCCGGCGCGCGGATCGCCCTGATCGTCTTCCACGATCGCCTGAAATTTCACTTTCCGGTTGCCGATCGTCAGGCCTTTTGCGTTCAGCCTGTCGATCGCCATCTGCATGCCGCCCAGATTGTCGGCGCCGCTCGCCGACTGCGGGCCGGTCAACGGTGCGCTGAAACCGATTTTCACAATCTGCTCCAGACCTGACGTTGCGACGGCTGCCATCGCTATAACCGGCATTGTCATTGCGACCATTAATGCCAAAGCATTCTTTTTACTTGTCATCACTATTGTCTTCTCCGCAAAAAAATAATCGGGCCAGCGCAGAGTGTCATCGCCTAAACAAGATAAAACCTATCGACACTTGCTTGCGCCAGCTACTTGATTAATACGCACACTGACGTTTTAATGAGCGGTAATTTTATTTCTTGTCGATGGATATGAGGCCTGCTATTCAATGCTAATTCCAGAACAATCTTCGGCAATATGCCGTTTCACCTCGTAAAATTTTTTAGTGGCGCAATGCTCGATAAAATAAATAAGAAAATTCTTAATGAACTACAAAACGATGGCCGTATCAGCAATGTCGATTTGTCTGGGCGGGTCAACCTTTCGGCGGCGGCATGCCTTGAGCGGGTGCGCAAATTACAGGAGGCCGGTTATATCATCGGTTTCGCAGCGCAACTGAATCCGCGCATGCTGGATGTGGCGCTGCTGGTATTCATCGAGGTGGTGCTGGATCGCACGACACCGGACGTCTTCGAATCATTCAAACACAGTGTTCAGAGCATTCGAGAAATCGTCGAATGTCATATGGTTGCGGGGGGCTTCGATTATCTGGTGAAGGCGCGCGTGAAGGATATGGAGGCCTACCGCGAATTTCTTGGGAAATCGCTGCTGCAGTTGAAAGGCGTGCGCGAAACGCATACCTATGCAGTGATGGAAGAGGTGAAAAGTACGATCAGGCTGCCGATTTATTAGACAGTAGAAAAACAGTAGAAACGCAGCAGAACGAAAACAACGGTGGATCCGGCGCGAGCCGACTCACCATTGCTTCATGCTCCGACGCGGGATCAGTCGCCGTACAGCTTTTGCTTCAACTCACGGCGTTGCTGCGCTTCCAGCGATAGCGTTGCAGTAGGTCGGGCCAGCAAACGCGGCACGCCGATCGGCTCACCGGTTTCTTCGCACCAGCCGTATTCGCCGGTATCGATACTGGCGATCGATTGCTGTACTTTTTTCAGCAGCTTGCGCTCGCGATCGCGGGTACGCAATTCCAGCGCATGCTCTTCTTCGATGGTCGCACGATCGGCAGGATCGGGGACAAGCACGGTTTCCCGCAGATGTTCGGTAGTTTCACCAGCGTTCTTGACCAGCTCTTTTTCGAGTTGCTGCAGGCGAGCCTTGAAAAAAGCAAGTTGCGCTTCGTTCATATAGTCCTTCTCGCCCATCTTCAAAATCTGTGCTTCGGTCAACAAATCGTCGCCGGCTTTCGCCTCAGCGGTATTGGGAGAATTTTTAGTTGCCACTTCGCTTACTTTCGATGCCACAGGTTTTCTAAATTTATCCGAACCGGCAGTCGCCTGCTGAGCAAGCTGACTGGATTTGGTCGCTTTGGAATCCTTGGCCTTGGCATTCGCCTTCGGCCCGGATTGCCCCTCGTTCGCCTCACCGGCTTTCTTAAGGGCGCCGGTTTTAACTGCTGCCACGGGCAACGATTTTACAACACCGGCTGGCGCCTTTCGTGCCGGCTTCGCCTCTGGCGAAGCGATGTTTTTTTTCAATACTGTCTTGCCGGCCTGCACCGCTGCACTGGCGGATTTTTTTACCTTTGCAGCCATGATAGCCCCCTCATCGATGCCTGACTAATCTTCCATTCAGCAAAACTGACACAGTTTATACCAGACATTGGAGGTTTAATGTGCAAAACCGGCAACAGTGCCTAGAATGCATTTCATAAATAGGCAAAAGTGTGAATGAGGCTATTTGGCTGGAGTGCCAGGCGTGCCGCGCAGCCCAGGGTGGTTCCCTGGGCAAGCGGCGCAACGCAGCAATCCAGCCAAATAGTCCATTCGCGCTTATGCCTATTTATGAAATGCGTTCTAGTATATCAACTGTCGAGTCAAGCCATCAAACCCAGGCTCAAGCGCTGTGGCTACCACCGCATACAGGGCAGGCGGCGTTGCGCGGCACCTGAATGCGGTTCCAGCTCATATCGCGTGCATCCAGCATCAGCAGATGCCCGGCCAGCGAAACGCCGATATGGGCCACCAGTTTCAATGCCTCGGCCGCCTGGGTGCTGCCGATAATGCCGACTAAGGGGGCAAATACGCCCATTTCCGCACAAAGTGTTTCCTCAAACGCCAATTCAGGTGAAAACAGGCAGGCATAGCACGGCGAGGCCGCATCGCGCGGGTCGAAAACGCTGACCTGGCCGTCAAACCGGATGGCCGCGCCGGATACCAGCGGCACCTTGTGGGCGACACAGGCGCGATTGATGGCGTGCCGCGTGGCAAAATTGTCGCTGCAGTCCAGTACCACGCTGGCCCCCGCAACCAGTTCCGCCAATTCCTCGCCCGCTACCCGCTTTGCAACGGTGATGACGTTGACCTCATCATTGATCTGCTGCAAAGCGGCGCGGCCCGAATCGACCTTCAACATGCCCACGCGCGCGGCCGTATGCATGATTTGACGCTGCAAATTGGTCAGATCGACCTGATCGTCATCGACCAGCGTGATCGTGCCGATACCGGCGGCGGCCAGATATAGCGCCACCGGCGAGCCCAATCCGCCCGCGCCGATGATGAGCGCGCGAGCGTCGAGCAGGCGCTGCTGGCCGGCAATGTCGATTTCGTCGAGCAGAATGTGGCGCGAATAACGCAGCAGTTGGTTATCGTTCATGGATAGGCAAAATAACGGCAGGAATGGTCAAAAAGCAGCTCAAAAAACGGGGCAAAAAAAGGTCGTAAAAAAGGCCGCAGCGATGCGGCCCTGATTTCCGGCGAACGATTATTTCTTATCGTCCTTGGGCTTTTCGTCTTGCTTCTGGTTTTTCTTGTCGATTTTCTTGTCGACTTTCTTTTCGTCCTGCTTCTGTTCTTTGATTGGCTTGTCGTCTTTTTCGCCTTCAGAACGGACTTCCGGCTTCACCTTAGAGACTTTAACCGGCAGCCCCTTCAACTGATTGAGCGCCTGCGCCAACTGGAAGTCGTCCGCGCTGCCGAACTCCAGAGGCTTGCGCTTCTTCTCGATGTCGGCGACGCGCTGTTCTTCTGCCTGATCGACCACCACCGGCTTAGCGATATTGGCGCCCTTGTCCTTATCGTTGGACAGATGCTTGGTCAGATCGGATTCATGCAAACGGAAACCGTCCAGGCCATCGCCGTCGGCATATTCGTCAACCATGACATCCGGCACGATTCCCTTGGCCTGAATTGAACGGCCATTCGGCGTGTAATAGCGGGCTGTCGTCAGTTTGACGGCGGTTTCCTTGTCGGGTGGCAACGCAATCACGGACTGTACTGAACCCTTACCGAAGGATTGCGTACCCATTACGACAGCACGTTTGTAATCCTGCAGTGCACCGGCAACGATTTCCGAAGCCGAAGCCGAGCCGGCGTTGACCAGAACCACCATCGGCACTTTTTTTACCGCGTCAGGCAATTTGCCCAAGGCATCGCCGCCGCCAGGGCCGCTTGCGTAGAATTCGCGCTTGGCATAGAAAGTCTGCTTGGATGATTCCAATTGGCCATTGGTCGAGACCACCGCGGCGTCTTTCGGGAGGAATGCACCCGCGACCCCGATCGCGCCCGGCAATACACCGCCCGGATCGTTACGCAGATCCAGAATCAAGCCCTTCAGATTAGGCTCCTGCGTATAGATCGCGGCGATTTTGCTCGCCATATCTTCAACCGTGCGGTCCTGGAACTGGGTCACGCGAATCCATGCGTAACCAGGTTCGACGACTTTCGATTTGACGCTCTGCACCCGGATTTCCTGGCGCATGACGGTGACCACCAGCGGCTTGTCTTCGTTCTTGCGGGCAATGGTCAGCGTAATCTTGGTGTTCGGTTCGCCGCGCATCTTTTTGACCGCTTCATCGAGCGACAAACCCTTTACCGGCGTGCTGTCGAGGCGGGTGATCAGATCGCCGGCCTTCAGACCTGCCCGATAGGCGGGAGAATCCTCGATCGGCGAGATGATTTTGACGTAACCGTCTTCCATCCCGACTTCGATGCCGAGGCCGACGAATTTGCCCTGCGTGCCTTCTTTGAGCTCTTTGAAGGCTTTTTTATCCAGGTAGGCAGAATGCGGATCGAGCGACGCTACCATGCCGGAAATCGCTTCGGTCAGTAACTTTTTATCTTCAACCGGTTCTACGTAGTCGGTTTTGATCAGGCCAAAAACATCGGTTAATTGCCTGAGTTCTTCCAGCGGCAGGGGGGCCGTTAAGGTTTTTTGCGCAATGGCATCAAACTGCATAGTGACGCCGATACCGGCGATCAACCCCAAAGTGATCAAACTAAAGTTCTTGAATTTGCTACCCATTTTTCACCTAGTAGTTACCCACCCGAGCGGGTCAAACGCGCGGCCTTCATGCCGCATTTCGAAGTATAAACCCGATTGTTCATTACCGCCGCTATTACCTGCGCTGGCGATGACGTCGCCGGCTTTGACTAAATCTCCCGCGCGCTTCAGAACCGCCTGGTTGTTGCCGTAAATCGTCATATATTGCTTCCCGTGGTCGACGATGATCAGATTGCCGAAGCCGCGCAACCAATCTGCATAAACCACTCTCCCCGCCGCTACGGCCTTGACTTCGCTGCCTTCCGCGGCCCGGATAAACAAGCCTTTCCAGGTCGGACCATCGCCGCGTTTGCCGCCAAATTTTGCGATCAGCTCACCGCGTAGCGGCATACGCAATTTGCCGCGCAGGCTGGCGAACGGCTGGCCGAAATTGTCGTCGGGCGCCAACGCTGCCGTATCTGCTTCCGATTGCGACGGCGCTTCGTCATTGTCAATCGCGTCCGCCGGTGATGGCGCCGCACTCGATACTGACGCCGACGGATGCGCTTTGTTCAATGCCGCCTGGCGCTCGCGCGCGGCGGCGCGGGCCTTGGCTTTTGCCAGCAGCGCCTGCTGACGACGTTCGCGCGCAGCGGCATCCGCCTTTTGCTGTGCTTCGATCAGCGCCGCCAGTTTATCAACCAAAACCGACAGCCGTTGCCCATCGCGCTCAATATTGCCGGCTTGCTTACGCTGCGCCGCCAATTTTGACGACAGCTGCGACAATAATGTGGCACGTTTTGCTTTTTCTTGCTCCAGGACGGTTTTTTGACCGCGTTGTTCGTCGGCGATTTCCTCGAGTTCGAATTTTGCGTTCTGCGTTTTGGCCTTGTTATCCCTGACGGCCTGCAAATTAACCCGCAATGTTTCGATCAGTCTGGCTTGCGCCTGCGATACATAACCCATGTATTGCAGATCGCGATTGATGCGATTCGGATTGTCGCCGGACAACAGTAATTTGATTCTGTCCTCGTTGCCGGCAACGTATTGCTGCTGCAGCAGTTTCGACAATTGCGTTTGCTGCACATTGACCACGCCGCTCAAGGCGTCCTGCTGCTGCACCAATTGGGTCAGCTTGCCCTCCGATTGCTGCTGCTCTTCCGACAGGTCGCGCAACGAGCGATTGGCTTTGGAGATAGCGCTCTCGGATTCAGCCAGCGCATCGGCGGCGCTGCCTTTGGCGACTTCGGTGCGGTCGATATCGCGCTTGAGCAGATCGAGTTTCTGCTGTAATGCTTCGCGCTGCTGCTCGGCGGCCTGCTTTTGCTTGCTGCGCTGCATAATCGGCTGCGGCTGCGCCTGCGTTGCGACCGGCATGCCCGCTGCCAGTACAACAGTCGCCAGCAAGAGCGTTGCCGGCGTGCCGGCGCGCAGCCGCAACTGCAGCCCCGCGCAGCAGCACAAGCAGGCATTAAACAGAATATTTATTTGGCTTTTCCTTGATTGGCGACTGCCGCCTGCGCTGCTTTGATGGCTTCCTGGTCGCCCAGGTAGTAGCTGCGGATCGGTTTCAGATCGGCATCCAGTTCGTAGATCAAGGGCTGGCCGTTCGGTACATTCACGTCGACGATGTCGTCATCGCTGATGTTGTCCAGCGATTTAATGAGCGCGCGCAGGCTATTGCCATGGGCCGAGATGATAATTTTCTTGCCGGCTTTGATGGCAGGCGCGATGCTATCGTTCCAGGCCGGCATGACGCGGGCGACAGTATCTTTCAGGCATTCGGTCAGCGGGATCTGCTCGCGCTTGAGATGGGCATAACGCGGATCATCGAACGAAGTCCGCGGATCGTTCAGCGCCAGTGCATCAGGCGGCGTATCGTAGCTGCGGCGCCATATCATTACTTGCTCTTGGCCATACTGGGCGGCGGTTTCGGCCTTGTTCAAGCCTTGCAGCGCACCGTAATGGCGCTCATTCAATCGCCAATCGTCAACCACCGGCAGATACATCAAATCCATCTCATCGAGGGTGGTCCAGAGCGTGCGAATGGCGCGTTTGAGGACCGATGTGTAGGCCATATCGAAGGTAAAACCGGCTTCTTTCAGCAGTTTGCCGGCATGGCGGGCTTCGGCCACGCCTTGTTCCGTCAGATCGACGTCAACCCAGCCGGTAAAACGGTTTGCCAGATTCCAGGTTGATTCGCCGTGACGCATAAATACGATTTTATACATGGTCAAATTCAGGTTAAGTTATAAATTAGGTTAAAGACGAAAGTTAAAGACGATTAGCTTAAGAATAGCGCTATTTGCAAATCCGGCTCGGCAAGCTGCGTGCGGGCAATATATTCGTCTTCGCCCGAAATCACAGCGCATTTCATGAATACCGCTAAAAACCTGCATTCGCCCGATATTTATGAAATGCGCTTCAATTACTTGTTCAGGAATCAAATAGCAATCCCGCTTCTATTTTATAATGCTCGGATTGTATCTAAAACCCTTGGGATCCCGTGAAATTCATTATCGACAATATTTTTCTGTTCGGACTGGTCGTTTTGTCCGGCGGCGCGCTGCTTTTGCCGTTCCTGCAACAACGCGGCAACAAGTTGAGTCTGCTGCAGGCCACCCAACTGATCAATCAGAACAAAACCATCATTATCGACGTGCGCGACGAAGCGCAGTTCGCCAGTGGCCATATTCGCGAAGCCAGGAACATTCCGGCCAAGGAGCTCGCCAAACGCATCGGCGAACTGGATAAGTTCAAAACCCGTAATGTATTGGTGGTCTGCCAGACCGGTACGCGGTCGTCCAAGGCTGCTGCCACGCTGACCAAAGCCGGCTTCAACGAGGTATTCGGACTGACCGGCGGCATGGCGGCATGGCAAGCCCAGGCTTTGCCGGTGGTTGGCGGCAAAGCGGTTATCGTCAAGAACGCCGCATAATGAGCACGGCCAAACTCACCATGTATTGCACCGGCACGTGTCCGTATTGCTCCATGGCGGAACGCCT
Organism: Herbaspirillum sp.; assembly: GCA_028291765.1. Classification (GTDB taxonomy): domain Bacteria; phylum Pseudomonadota; class Gammaproteobacteria; order Burkholderiales; family Burkholderiaceae_D; genus Herbaspirillum. The sequence continues at coordinate 14,161 of JAQGNR010000017.1, read as the reverse complement.
GCTGATGCAAAAAGGCATCACGGAAATCGAAAAGATCCGGATCGATCTCGACCCGTCGCAACGCGAAGTCATGATGCAGAAAACCGGTCGTCGGACCGTGCCGCAGATTTATGTCGACAGCATCCATGTCGGCGGCTACGACGATCTGAATGCGCTGGATAAGGCAGGCAAACTCGATCCCCTGCTGCGTCCTTAGAGGCTTTGCACAATGGAAGCTGGCTAGACGGTAAAGGGCGCCACAACGCCAGATTAATTTAGCAACCACCTCTTCAATGAAATTCAATCTCTTACGAAGGTTTCACCATGTCGGACGAAAAGCAGCAGTCAGAACAACCCATATTCCAAATCCAGCGCGTTTATCTGAAGGATATGTCGCTGGAGCAACCTAATTCCCCTGCCATTTTCCTGGAACAGACAGCCCCGAATATCGAAGTGGCGCTGGATGTCGGCGCGGTGCCGCTGGCCGATGGCATCTTTGAATCGACCGTCACGGCAACCGTTACCGCAAAAATCGGCGAGAAAGTCGCCTTTCTGGTGGAGGGCAAGCAAGCCGGTATTTTTGAAATCCGCAATATCCCGACCGAGCAACTCGATCCGCTGCTGGGTATCGCTTGCCCGAACATCGTGTTCCCTTACCTGCGCGCCAATATCGCCGATTTGCTGAACCGTTCGGGCTTCCCGCCAATTCATCTGAGCGAAGTCAATTTCGAAGTTTTTTATCAGCAGCGCCTGGAAGCGCTCGTCGAGAAGCAAACCGACAGCACCGTCGTGCCGGCGTCTACCAGCATCAACTAAGTCTATGTATCAAGCAATCAAGCTCCTCTGCGCAAGGGCTGCGGCCAGTGCGCAGATCAAAGGAGATTGAAGGCCACCCGAAGGAGATTTACGCATGAAATCCGCACGTCTTGCACGCCGCCTTTTGTCATCGGCATTGTTGCTGGCAAGCGCTTTCGTCAGTTTCAGTGCGCATGCACTCGATTACAAAACAGTCGGCGCTGCGCCGGCCATCATGTATGACGCGCCGTCCGACAAGGGACGCCGGGTTTTCGTCGCGCCGCGCGGCATGCCGGTTGAAGTCGTGCTGACTTACGGCGATTGGAGCAAAGTACGGGATGCCGCCGGCAGCTTGTCCTGGGTCCAATCCAAAATGCTGGCGATTAAGCATAACGTGATGGTTACCGCCGCCAATGCAAAAATCCACGCTGCCGCGCAAGATGCCAGCCCGGTGGTCTTCAGCGCCGACAAGAATGTTTTGCTGGAAGTGGCCGAACCGGCGGCTTCCGGCTGGCTGAAAGTCAAACACCGCGACGGCCAAAGCGGTTACGTCAAAATTACCGAAGTCTGGGGTAGCTGACGCATGCAGGGCTGCGGCGAAGTGAAAGCCTCTCCACCATGAACATCACCATTCTCGGTGCGGGCGCATGGGGCACGGCGCTGGCAATGGCGCTGGCCAAACGGCATCAAGTCTTGCTATGGGGCCGACATCGCGCCGTGCTGGACGCGATGCAAAACGAGCGTGAAAACACGCTGTATCTGCCCGGTTTTACATTCCCTACCGCCCTGCAATGCAGCGCCGATTTCGAGGCCGCGCTGGCGCATGTGAACCTGGCTGATAAAGACGCTTTACTGATTGTCGCGTCATCGGTAGCGGGTTTGCGCGCCATCAGCGAGCAATTGCGCGGACGTCCCATCCCCAATCTGGTCTGGCTCTGCAAGGGGCTGGAGCAGGACACCAATTTGCTGCCGCATCAAATTGTGCGTGAAGTATTGGGCGAGCAAATCGCTGTTGGCGCCTTGTCCGGTCCGTCGTTTGCGCAGGAAGTGGCGCGCGGCCTGCCCTGCGCGCTGACCATCGCCGGCACCGATGCGGCCTTATGCGAGCGCGTGGTCGAAGCCGTGCACGGCGACAAGCTGCGCATTTATTCCAGCGACGATTTGATCGGCGTGGAAGTTGGCGGCGCGGTGAAAAATATCCTCGCAATCGCCACCGGGGCTGCTGACGGCTTGGCATTAGGCCTGAATGCACGCGCGGCGCTGATTACGCGCGGTCTGGCCGAAATCACCCGCTTCGGCGTCGCGCTGGGCGGCCGTGTCGAAACATTCATGGGTTTGTCCGGCGTCGGCGATTTGATCCTGACCTGTACCGGCGATCTGTCGCGCAACCGCAAGGTCGGCCTGGGTCTGGCGCAGGGCAAGGCGTTGCATGCGATCGAAGCCGAGCTGGGACACGTGGCCGAGGGCGTGCGCTGCGCGCGGGCAGTACGCGCATTGGCGCAACAACACGGCATCGAAATGCCGATTACCGACGCGGTGGCAAGCGCCCTGTTCGATGGCTTGCCGGTGGCCGAAATGGTGGCGCGGTTATTGTCGCGCGAACCGCGCGAAGAGCATCGTTAAGGCAACGCTGATGAAGTGCCATGGGCGGTGGGATGTGGCGGGATGTTGTGCGCAGTGAAGTAAAGAAGGGAGGTGGCCGCAGGCCGCCGGAATGACATGAACGGAGCACAACAGCCCGCCCCATCCCTCCGCCCATGGCACTTCATCAGCGTTGCCTTAAAACGTGTTGGATCGAGCGCTAGTATGCTGATCAATAGTGTTCGCCTGCCGCAAAAAACTCTTGCCGCATGAATTCGCGCAAACCGGGCTCGTCAGGCGGACGCGCCGACAATGTGACAATCCTTCCTAAACGCCGCGAATTCCACTGGAAGTTTCCTTTGTAATGCTCACGGATCAGGACAATCATGCGTGCGATCACTGCCATTTGAACATCGCCGCCCAGGCCTGCATCGACGGAGATGTCCTGGCGCGTGCTGTTGCTTGCATCTACGGTCCAGCCATGAAACGTGAACATGCCAACGCGGGGACCGATGCTAGTGATCTGGAATACGCCGCCGTAACCATTACTTTTGCGCAACGAGAAGTCGATGTTGGCCTGCGCAACTTCATTACCGGATGGCGCTTTGTTGCTTTTCTCTGCGACTGTGTCGTCATCGCTGGCATCTGCCTGTTCCGTTTGCTGGCGGCGCGCGCGGGCCGCGTTCAACATGGTGCTTATATCGGCGGTAGGCGCCGGCGCGGCGTTTGGCGTCTGCGGTAACGGCGGCATCGTCGGCCGCGGCGTCGCTTGTGGCACAGCACGTTTGACGGCTTTTTGGGGACGCGGTTTAGGCGGCGTACTGGAACGCACCGGTTCCGGAGGCGTCGGCGATGGCGCTTTGGCCGAGGGTGTCTGTTTGCTCTGCAGCAGTGTAATCATCATCGGCGCTTTTACCTCAGAAGCGGCGCCGTCCGGTAGTGGCGTAGGAGCGACCGACAGGACATACCACAGCAAGCCGCCATGCAACAGCAACGACAACAGTATCCCGGTAGCGACTCTGAAGCGCGCCCGCGTTTTTCGCTGAATTTGACGGTGTGCGACGAATGCGCGCACGGATAACGGATTGAAAGTGCTCATTTCCTACAGGATTGGGGGGCCAAGACACGCATTAAACATTGATGCCGGGCGCTGCCTTGAGCGCCGGCTTTTATCACAGCTCTCCGTACGAATGCAGACCGGACAGGAACATATTCACGCCGAGGAACGCAAACGTCGTCACCAGCAGCCCGATCAACGCCCACCATGCGGCTACCTGACCGCGCAGGCCTTTCATCAAACGCATGTGCAGCCAGGCGGCATAATTAAGCCAGACGATCAGCGCCCAGGTTTCTTTCGGATCCCATGACCAGTAACCGCCCCACGCTTCGGCTGCCCACAACGCGCCGAGAATGGTCGCAATCGTGAAAAATGTGAAGCCCACGGCAATCGCCTTGTACATCACGTCGTCCAGCACTTCCAGCGATGGCAGGCGATCCGCCAGATATCCCTTGGATTTCAATATATAAGCCAGCCCGACCATTGCCGACAGCGAGAATGTACCGTAGCCGATGAAGTTGGCCGGCACGTGGATCTTCATCCACCAGCTTTGCAGCGCCGGCACCAGCGGTTGGATTTCCGAGGCGTCGCGCGCGATCGTGTACCAAATCAAAAAGCCGACGGCGGCCGTGATCACGAGCATCACAAACGCACCCAACTGGCGGGTTTTGTAATGGCCTTCGTAATACAGATAAAACAGTGCAGTGATCATGCAAAACAGAATGAACACTTCGTACAGATTCGAAATAGGGATGTGGCCGACATCGGCGCCGATCAGATAGGATTCATACCAGCGCACCAGCATGCCGGTAAAACCGAAGATGACGCCTGCCCAGCAGAGCTTGGAGCCGATCGAGAAACCAGTATTCGAGCGTGCAATCATGCCGCCCCAATAAAACAGCGTCGACAAGACAAAAAACACGCTCATCCATAACACCGCGGACTGACTGGACAGCAGATATTTCAGGAAGAATTTCTGATCCGCCATTTGCAGCGAACCGCCATACATGCCGATCGCGCTCAGAGAAAGGATCGCCAGCACGGCCATCAGCCAGCGTACCGATTTCCAGTGCCATCCGAGCCAGGTAAAGGTCGGCGCAGCCAGAAACAGGACCGCCTTTTCGTAGTAATCCATGTAACTGCCGTAGCGATACAGCCCGAACAACGAGGCCGTCAGCAACGCCGCGCCATAGAGCCAATCCACGGCGCCAAGGCGTTTGAAAAACCCCTGCTCAGGAACGTAAATTTGCGTTAATTCCATCATTTCTCCTATTTCCAGCAGCGCTCAAGGAGCGATTGCGGGGAGCTTACGCCGATTGCATCAACTTCGCTTTCAGCGATTCAAATTCATTTACAAAGTCCAAGGTCTTGCGTTGCGAGCTCATTGCCATTAATGCGTTGGTATTGCCGTGGCCATCGGGCCGAATCCAGACCCAGACCCGACGCTCACGAATATACAGCATTGAAAACACGCCCAGCACCAGGAACAGACAGCCCAGATACACCACTTTTTTGCCCGGTGAGCGTGTCAGTTGCAGCACCGACGCTTTGATTTCTTCAAAGTCGCGCAATTGCAGATATACCGGCGCACCATAAAAGCCGGCATCCGATAACGCGTTACCGGCAACTTGTATGAAACGGGCATGCTGATCGGACTGTTCCAGCGCTTTCAATCCGGCCTTTTCCCGCGCCACTTGCCACAAATCCCATAAGCTTCCGTTGAGAATTTTAATAAAAATATCGGCGGCGCGTTCCTGCTCGGCGGCGGGTACATTTTCCAGAAACCTGGAGACTGCCAGATAACCGGAAGTTTTGCCATCCCCGGCAAATAAATCCAATCCCTTCTGCGCGGACTGCTGAAGCTGAAGACGCAAGGTAGCGATACCTGCATCGGTGTCGTGACTATCGCGCATTGCCCGCAGTGCATAACGATGCGCCGCCTCGGCGCGCAGTTGCGGCTCCGTCAGCGCTGCACGCAGGCGCATCCATTCGTCGACCGAGCCATTATCGTCTGCGGGAATACGCAAATAGCGGAACTGATCGCTTGGATTGTCGCGCATGCCGGCCAGGAAAACATACATGCCATCCATGTCGATCGGTTGCATGTAATTCAGATATTCGCGCGCCTGACCGGTTTTGTCGCGCAATTTGTATTGCACGCTGGGGCCGACATTTTTCAAATCTTTACTATTAGCGCTTTTGGCGCCGGAGCCGAGATGGTCGGAAATATCTTTGGCCAACCGGTTGTTGAGACTTTTATTGACTGCCCGCAAGTCCTGAGCGCTGCCGTCATTGCCGGTGGCGCTGCCGGCGTTACTGAGATTTTCAACGTTGAACGGACGGAAGCCGCTCCATTCAACCGTGTATTCGCTGTCCTTGGCCAGCGGCGTGCTTTCGTTGACTACACCGGCCAGCGGCGTGCTCGCGCTGGCCGCGCCACGCATCGGATACGCCGCTAAGTTGAGCTTGCTGCCGCCATCGTCAAAGCTCGATTGATACAACGCGATACCGTCGTAAAACAGCGGCTTGTTGACCTTGATGGTGCCGGTGACGATCTCGCCGGTCTTGTGATCCTGCAACACTACTTCGCTGGCAAACAGTTTGGGCATGCCGGTGGAGTAGAAATCGATGACGAAACGTTTGAGCTGGATCGTGAACGGCAGGTCTTGAATCAACACGCCGTTTTGCTGGGGAATGATGGCGGTGCTGCTGGCGGAGCCTTCCGGAATCATTGTATTGCCGCGGAAAGTCGGATTGGAGACCGAGAGCCTGTGCTGCGGTGAAATGTCCGCAATCAGGCCGCTGCCGGTAAACGGTGTTTTACCGCCGACCCATTGCTGGATTCGGATCGGCAGGTTTGAATCGAGCAGGCCGCCGATACAAATAATGACGATTGCGCTGTGGGCGAAGATATAACCCCATTTATTGGCCGCGCCCTGCTTGGCGGTGATCAGGATCGCCTGATTTTTTTCCACGATACGGGTGCGGTAGCCCTTGTTGGCGATGCGGGCCAGCAGATCCTGCGCCAATATGGCCGGTGTTGTCGCCACGCTCCACTCGGCTTTATGGTGAAAATTGCGCAGCGATTGTTCTCGCACGTTTTCTTTCCAACTGCGCATGTCCTTGATCATCTTCGGCGCATTGCGCCAGATGCATAACGAGGTCGACGTCACCAGGAACGTCATGATCAGCAGGAACCACCAAGTGGAATACACCGCATATAGACCGAGCTTGCCGAATATATCGAACCAGAATGGGCCGAATTGATTCACATAGTTGGTCATCGGCTCGTTTTGTTTCAAAACGGTGCCGATTACCGATGCTGTCGCAATCAGGGTCAACAGACTGATCGCAAAGCGCATCGATGAAATCAGCTCGACGGCGCCGGCAAGCCAGCGGCGTTTGGTCTTCAATTCGATGCCGGCGGTGCTAACACTCATAACTTCGCTCATAAATTCTGTGCGCCTGGTTAAAAAATGAAAAAAGGGGTGGCTAAACAGCCACCCCCTCCGATAATTATTTACTTTTTTTTACTTCAGTCCGGCGATGTAATCGGACACGGCCTTGATTTCGTTGTCGGACAACCGCGCTGCAATCGTTGTCATCGGTGCGCTATTAGTGCGCGTGCCTGCGCGGAAGTTCGTCAACTCGGCCACGGTGTAATCCTCATGCTGACCGGCAAGACGCGGATATTGTACCGGGATTCCGGCGCCGGTCGGGCCGTGGCAAGCGGCGCAAGCCGGTACGTTCTTATCGGCAATACCGCCGCGATAAATCTGTTTGCCCAGCGCCAGCGTCGCCGCATTTTTCGCAGCATCCGATTTCGGTACTTGCACGCTCAGATAGGCAGCCAGATTTTTAATATCATCGTCGGTCAGCAGTTTTGCCATAGGCGACATGATCGGATTGCTGCGATCGGCTGTTTTGAAATTATTGAGTTCCTTGACGATGTAGGCCTCATTCTGCCCTGCCAAACGCGGATTCTGCACAATAGTTGAATTGCCGGCAGCGCCATGGCAAGAGATGCAAGCGGTGATATTGCGGCCGGCATCGCCATTGGTAAATAAGGCTTCGCCTTTGGCAGGATCGGGCTTGGCAGGCGTCGCGGTCGGCGCATCGGCGGCATAAGCGGTGGAGGAAAAAACAATCAATGCAGCCAGCAAGGATTTCAGAAATGGCGAAATGGCACGATTCATTCAAACACCCTAAGACTTGATTAAAATTCTGTCGGCGGCGGCGATACAGTGCCCTGTATGCTGTCGTTGTCTCCCTCTTGTGCCCGCTTTAAGTGATTTTGCTACGTTTTTTACGACGCTTAAGCAAGTCAACAAGCTATAACCCCTTATTGTACAATAGCTTTCTGGCATTTTCGCCTCCCTGCATTGCATTTTCTACTGAACCTATGTCCCTACTTTGGCAAGCTCGTTTCTTTACTACGGTCAATCATTTGCGTGACCTGCCAAAACTCAACGTCCCCGAAGTTGCCTTTGCCGGCCGCTCCAACGCCGGCAAATCCACCGCAATCAATATCCTCTGCAATCAGAAAAAACTGGCGTTTGCGTCAAAAACGCCGGGCCGTACCCAACATATCAATTATTTCTCGATCGGCGGCGCCCATGTCGGCCAGCACCGCAAGGACGAAACTAAAGTCGACGAAATCCGCGCATTGCTGGTCGATCTTCCCGGTTACGGCTACGCCGAGGTATCCGGCACCGCCAAATTGCATTGGCAGGAATTACTCGGCGATTATGTCCGCCGCCGCGAACAATTGGCTGCGCTGGTATTGATTGTCGATTCCCGCCGTCCTTTTACCGATCTGGATATTCAGATGATCGAGTGGTTCGCACCTACCGGCAAACCATTGCATTGCATTTTAAGCAAAGCCGATAAACTCAATCGCAACGAGCAAGCCAATGCGCTGCGGATGGCCCATACAGTGTTATCCAGTTATGTCGATGAGAACGGTGTGCCGTTTCCCTTTACGGCGCAGTTGTTTTCGGCGCTCAAGCGTACTGGGCTGGAAGAAGCGGATGAACGCATTCTGGCGCTGACCGGACTGGATCAAGTGCCGTCGGATGCGTCTGCTACGCAGGGGTAGGAATTCTGCCATCGGGAAAGTTTTTTGCTGATGGACAATTTTAGATTATCGCGTTTCTCCGCTTCTTAACTTTAAAATCTATCGTCATGATTTCATTACCTAAAACCGCTCAATTCCCCGCCATCCGAATGCGCCGCATGCGCAAGGATGCATTTTCACGCGCCATGATGCGTGAAAACGTCCTCACCGCTGCCGATCTGATTTACCCGGTGTTTGTGCTGGACGGTGAGAATCGCCGCGAGACTGTTGCTTCGATGCCGGGCGTAGAGCGTCTTTCGCTGGATTTCCTGCTATCGGTTGCCGAGGAATGCGTGGCTCTGGGTATTCCGGTGCTGGCGCTGTTCCCGGTCATCGATGCCGGCCTGAAGACGCCTGACGGCATTGAAGCCAGCAATTCGAAAGGCCTGATTCCCCATGTCGTGCGCGAACTGAAACAACGCTTCCCCGAACTGGGCATTCTCACCGATGTCGCGCTCGATCCCTACACCAGCCATGGCCAGGATGGCGTGCTGGACGCAAGCGGCTATGTCATTAACGATGAAACCTGCAAGCTGCTGGTTCAGCAGGCGCTCACGCATGCTGCAGCCGGTGTCGATATCGTTGCGCCTTCGGACATGATGGATGGCCGCATTGGCGCGATTCGCACGGCGCTGGAGGCGCATGGTTTTATCCACACCCGGATCATGGCGTATTCGGCCAAATATGCGTCGGCGTTTTACGGCCCGTTCCGCGATGCGGTCGGCTCTTCGGCGAATCTCGGAAAAAGCAATAAGAGCAATTATCAAATGGATCCGGCCAACAGCAACGAGGCCTTGCGCGAGGTCGCGCTGGATCTGGCCGAAGGCGCCGATATGGTCATGGTCAAGCCGGGCATGCCATACCTGGATATCGTTCGGCGTGTCAAAGATGAATTCCGGGTGCCAACCTTTGCCTATCAAGTCAGCGGTGAGTACGCGATGATCAAGGCTGCGGCGCAAAACGGCTGGCTGGATCATGATAAAACCGTGATGGAAGTAATGCTGGCGTTCAAGCGCGCAGGCGCCGATGGCATCCTGACTTACTTCGCGCGCGATGTGGCGCGTTATCTGAAACACGCGTGAGCGATGAATAATCTCTATACAAGCCGCGCATAAGCTGCCCGTAAAAAAACCGCTCCGGACAATCATGTTCGGAGCGGTTTTTTATGTGCGACGGCATTGTTAAAACCGCAACGCGATTTATTTATTCGGCTGCGGCGTCACGCGCAGATAGGGCCTTTCAGCCTTATAGCCTTTTGGATATTTTTGCTTGATGACAGCCTCATCCTGGATCGACAGCGGGATGATGACATCGTCGCCATCCTGCCAGTTGCCGGGTGTCGCCACGGTATGGGAATCGGTCAGTTGCAAGGCATCGATGACGCGCAAAATCTCATTGAAATTGCGGCCTGTACTCATCGGATAGGTAAGGGTTAAACGCACTTTCTTCTTCGGATCGATAATAAACACCGAGCGCACAGTCGCGGTTTCCGACTGATTTGGATGAATCATGTCGTATAGCGTTGAAACCGACTTGTCCACATCGGCCACGATAGGAAAGCCGACCACGGCCTTTTGGGTGGCTTCGATATCTTTAATCCAGGTGAGATGCGAATCAGACGAATCGACTGACAGCGCGAGCGCCTTGACGTTGCGCTTATCGAATTCCGGCTTCAGTTTGGCCGTCAGGCCGAGTTCGGTCGTGCATACTGGCGTGAAGTCGGCCGGATGAGAAAACAGTACTACCCAGGAGTCCCCTGCCCATTCGTAAAACTTGATCCTGCCTATTGAAGAATTCTGCTCAAAATCAGGGGCGGTATCGCCCAAACGTAATGTCATGTTGATCTCCTTGAAATAAACACCGGACAGCGCACTAGAACTCATTTCATCAAAAGACTATAGCGCTGACACCCTCTATACCCAACAAATTTTATTGTCTTTGCATATATCGGAATGTACTACCGGCATTAAGTTCATTCTTGATCAGCCGGGATTGATCGTATTGAGACGCTTCAGGAATTGCTCTGTATTTTCGTAGCCGATGAGGTTCTTATCGGCCAGTTCTTGGCCTTTGGCATCGAAGAAAATGAAACCGGGCGGGCCAAACAATTTAAAGCGCTTCAATAAAGCCTTATCGTCGGCATTGTTGGCCGTAACATCCGCTTTTAACAAGACGAAGGCGCCAAGCGCCGCACGCGCTTGCGGATCGGCAAAAGTGGTCTTTTCCATCTCCAGACAGCTTACGCACCAGTCGGCATAGAAATCCAGCATGACCGCTTTGCCGCCCGTTTGCGCCAATACCTCGTCAAGTTCTGCCTCGGATTTCACATGCCGGAAATCGATTTGGGGCTGGGCTGCGCCGCCCCCTCCAAGTTGCGCCAACGGCGCCAGCGCATCGCGACCGCCGGTACTCACATTCACCAATTGCAGAGCGCCAAGAATAAGTGCGATGACCCCTACGGCCTTGGTCAGCCATGCCCCCGGCTGGGCCCACAGCATATAGGCGCCGTATCCAATGAGCAGCAGCGCCCAGGCTAAAACCGCGGCTGCACCCGGTATCACCGGCATGATCATCCACAGCGCTGTGGCCAGCATCAGTACGCCGAAGAAGCGTTTGACGCCCTCCATCCAACCGCCTGCACGCGGCAGCAGCGCACCGGCTGAAACACCTACCAGCAGCAGGGGCACGCTCATGCCGGCGGCCATCGCAAACAATGCGCTACCGCCGATAAATACGTCGTGCGACTGGCTGATATAAAGCAAGACACCGGCCAAAGGCGGTGCAACGCAAGGGCCGACGATCAGCGCCGAGATAGCGCCCATGACGAATACGCCGATCAATTTTCCGCCTCCGCCTCCCTTTCCGCCGGAGGCTTGTGACAACCGGGTTTGCCAGGCGCTAGGTATCTGCAGCTCATAGAAACCGAACATCGACAAGGACAGGCCGATCAAGAGCAATGCAAACAGGCTAAGTACCCAGGGATTTTGCAGTGTCGCGGCCAGCCCTTGTCCCACTAGCCCGGCAGCTACGCCCAAAGCGGTATAAACCAGTGCCATACCCAAGGCGTACACCGCCGATAACAGCAAGCCGCGCCCGCGTGTGGAACGCGCTCCCTCGCCGACAATAATCGATGACAGGATCGGCACCATCGGCAACATGCACGGCGTAAGCGATAGACCGAGACCAAGTAGAAAAAGCAGCGGCAGAATCAACAGCAATTTACCGCTTTGCAGCGTCGCCTGGATGCCGCCGATATCGTTGCTGTCAACAACGGAGTTGGGATTGGCGCCATCGGTTGTCGCAGGCGCTGCTACTGTGACACTCATTGTGTTGCCAGCCGCGGTACTGATCGGAAATAGCTGCACAGCAACGTCCATCGGCGAATAGCATAAACCTTTATCCGTGCAACCCTGCGATGTCACAGTCAGCCGGAACGGTGCGTCTCCTTTGACGGGTATCCGAATGCTTACTTTGTTGCGATAGGTTTCGACGTTTTTCTTGAAGGTCTCGTCATATTTTATTTTCCCGTCAGGGAAAACCGGCTGGCCCAATACCGCATCTTGGTCCGCTTTGAAGTGAAAGCGTTCACGGTACATGTAATAACCGTCGGCAATGATGTAACTGACTTCCAGCGTCTGCGCATCGGCCATTTGCGCCGAAAACTTGAATGCCTGCTCCGGCGCCAGAAAATTGGCATCCGCTTGCGCCGGCGCCGCGCACAGCACAAAGCTCAGTGACAAAAATAGCGCTATCAGTAAGCGCCGAAATGCATGGTGCATCATCGGCACGTGACTTGAATTTGGGGAATGCATGTAAACTCTTCCAGGGGGTTACCGTGTGCTTAGTGCGCTGTTATATACAGCGTTTGCGTTATCCAGCACAAAGCGGCAGGACAAAAATATAACACAGGGCGGCATCTTAATTTGAGGACTCGCTACTTCACCAACTTGAAATAAATACGCGCGGAAAGTAAAAAGCCAGGCATCGCCTGGCTCTTCTTTACATCGGACTATTGCTAGTCATTGATGGATCATTATTCTGCTGTTGGCACGTCTGCGTCGTCGCTGACTTCAGGACGATCCAGCAATTCTACGAACGCCATAGGCGCATTGTCGCCAACGCGGAAACCCATTTTCAGGATACGCAGATAGCCGCCGTTACGTGTTGCGTAACGTGGGCCCAAATCCGAAAACAGTTTGCCGACGATCTCGCGATCGCGCAGACGGCTGAACGCCAAACGCTTGTTTGCCAGGGTGTCGGTCTTGCCCAATGTCAGCATTGGTTCGACTACGCGACGCAGTTCTTTAGCTTTTGGCAGTGTGGTCTTGATTGCTTCGTGACGCAGCAACGAAACCATCATGTTGCGCAACATTGCCAGACGGTGGGAAGAAGTACGATTCAGTTTACGGAGGCCGTGACGGTGACGCATGGTATTTCCTTTAAAGTTTTAAATGATGATCCAGTTCTTCGATCGATATCCTCTAATGGGATACCGCGGACCGGTTTAATGTGTGCTGCAATTTTTCAATGCTACGGTGGTGCTCTATGCGCTATCTATGCACTACAAAGCCGGCTCTGCGCAATGCGCGAAGCCGGCGATTATACCTATTATTTTTCCAGGCCGGCAGGCGGCCAGTTTTCCAGCTTCATGCCCAGTGTCAAACCACGCGAGGCCAAAACTTCCTTGATTTCATTCAAGGACTTACGACCCAGATTCGGCGTCTTCAACAGTTCGTTTTCGCTACGCTGGATCAGATCGCCAATGTAGTAAATGTTTTCTGCTTTCAGGCAATTGGCCGAACGTACGGTCAATTCCAGATCGTCGACCGGACGCAACAGGATAGGATCGACTTGCGGTGCGCGGGAAGGTGCTTCAGCGGCTGCTTCAGTGCCTTCGAGTGCTGCAAATACATTCAATTGATCAACCAGAACGCGTGCCGACTGGCGAATCGCCTCTTCAGGCGTGATCACACCGTTGGTTTCGATATTGATGACCAGCTTGTCCAGATCGGTACGTTGTTCGACGCGAGCCGACTCGACTGCATACGATACGCGGCGCACCGGCGAAAACGATGCATCCAGAATAATGCGGCCGATGGTCTTGTTTGCATCTTCAGTCAAACGGCGAACGTTACCCGGTACATAACCGCGGCCTTTTTCAACCTTGATCTGCATATCCAGCTTGCCGCCGGCTGTCAGATTCGCGATCACGTGACCTGGATTGATCAGCTCGACATCGTGCGGCAAATCGATATCGGACGCCAGCACAGCGCCTTCGCCTTCTTTTTTCAACACCAATGTGACGTCGTCACGGTTATGCAACTTGAATACGACACCCTTCAAGTTCAGCAGAATATCAACAACATCTTCCTGTACGCCGTCGAGCGACGAATATTCGTGCACGACACCTGCGATCACTACTTCAGTCGGCGCATAGCCAACCATCGAAGACAGCAATACGCGCCGTAATGCATTGCCCAGCGTATGGCCATAGCCACGTTCAAACGGTTCCATGACAACCTTGGCATGACCTGCACCAAGCGCTTCAACTTCGATAATACGTGGCTTCAACAAACTATTTTGCATGGATTGTCCTTTTCAATACCCTCGGTTCGTTACACCGATAAGGCTGA
>JAQGNR010000001.1 GCA_028291765.1 Herbaspirillum sp. | reverse complement strand
TCTTTACCTCACTGCGCACAACATCGCGCCACACCCCGCCCGACGGCGCCTTAACTGAACAACATTAGGGCTTGCGCCTGGTTTTCTTCCGTTTTTATTTCTACCATAAATTAAGGAATCGCTAATTCTCGGCTAATTATCCTTTGTTACCTTAGCGCTCGTTATTGCATTGAATCATGGTTTACATATCGAATTTCAATAGGGATAAAGCAAAAATGACGGGAAAACGAGCAATTGTTCTGTTGGCCGCATTGGTTCTGGATGCTTGTAGCACGTATCAGCCTTTGCCGCTCAGCGACCGGCCTGCGACGCTGCAAGAAATTCCTCATTTAACCATTGATGCCAAGCAGTTACCTTTACCGGAATTGCCGGCCCATCCTTTTGCGCCATCGGATGGCGCGCTGGATATTACCGATATCGCCATATTGGCGGTGGTCAATAACCCCGATTTAAAAGCGGCGCGCAACGATGTAAATATCGCACATGCGCAGGCTTTTTCGGCCTCGCTGTTGCCCGACCCCCAACTAGCCTTATCCGCAGATTTTAATCGTTATCCGGATGCGAATTCCACAAGGGGCTATTCCATCGGCCCCAGTTACGATTTCGGTTCTTTGCTGACGCATTCCTCGCTGCGCGCAGCCGCCGATGCGGAAAGCACCAAAACCGATCTGACGCTTTTATGGCAGGAATGGCAGACCGTGGTGCAAGCGCGGCTCTTGTTCATCAAGCTGACGCAGAGCGACAAGTTGGCGCAGCTATTGCAGCAGCATCATGATTTCTATGTGCAGCGCTCGCAGCACAATCAAGAAGCTTTGAAGCACGGATTGATAACGGTCGATGCGGCAACATCCGCGCTTGTCGCCATGCAGGATATCGAGAAGCAGATCAACGATCTGGAGCATCAGAACAATCAAACCAGGCATGATCTTAATGCACTGCTCGGTCTGGCCCCCACTGTCTATGTGCCGTTGCGCGGCGCGGCGGTCCTGCCGCCGCTGGACAACGCGGGCATAGCAGAAATGTTATCGCATATCGCACAGCGCAGGCCCGACTTGATTGCTTTGAAATATGGCTATAAAGCAGAAGACGAACGTTATCGCGCCGCAATTATTGCGCAATTTCCGGCCTTGACGTTCGGCCTTACGCGTGCCCGCGATACCGCCAATGCGTCTACGCAAGGCTTCAACATTTCGTTTGCGCTGCCCCTCTTTAACCGCAATCGCGGCAATATCGCCATAGAAAAGGCGACACGGCAAAAATTGTATGACGATTATCAGCAGCGTATCGACGTTGCGCGCAACGATATCGACCGTATTTTGGCTGAGCAGCGTATCAACAGACGTCAGTTGATTCAGGTCAATGCCAATGTGCAACTGATGCAACAGCAAAAACAAAATATACAAAGCGCTTTCACTCATCGCAGCATTGATGAATTGCAGCTGTCTGCGGCGGATACCGCGTTATTGGCAAGGCAAACCGAACAACTCGCGTTGGAACAATCGATGTTGGAGCAGCAAGTGGCATTGCAAAGTCTGTTAGGGGGAGAGTTACCCGTTCAATTTCAAGGAAACCGGGAATGAAAAAGAAACAAAGAATTATTTTGCTCGTCGCCGTCGCCATCGGTATTTTTGGCGTCGCGGCATTGGCGGTCAACCATTACCGGTCGCCGGGAGAGGCAGAGGACGCACCGGCTGAGGAGAAGTCGGCATCGGCGCAAGTGGTCACGCAAGCCGTCGAGCAACGTTCGCTTGCCAATACCATTTCGACGTTTGGCGATGTCGTGCCGATTCGTACGATTGGCATCAGCAGCGCCTATCCCGGGCAAGTCAGCGAATTACTGGTCATACAGGGACAAATGGTGAGCAAGGGCAAGCCCCTTGCCGTCATCGTCAGCGATCCCGCGACGCAGTTGGCTTACCGGCAGGCGCAAACTGCCGCCAAGCTGAGCGAGGCCGAATTGAGCCGCACGCAGGAATTGTTCCGGTTGCAATTGGCCACCCAATCGCAAGTGGATACGGCGCAAAAAGCGCTGGACGACGCTCAGTCGGCGCTGGCGGCCCAGAAAGCCCTTGGCGGCGGCACGCCCCGCGCGACATTGAATGCGCCTGCGGACGGTATCGTAACCACCTTATCCGTCGCGCAGGGCGATCGGGTAGCGGCTGCGGCGCCGATGATGCAATTGAGCGAGACCGGCGCCTTAAAGGTCTTGCTGGGCGTGGATCCATCGGATCGGCTGCGCATTAAAAAGGGTGCGGCTGTCGCGATCGGATCCTTGGCCGATGACGCGCAAACCACTCAGGGAAAAGTCATCGATGTACAGGATGGTATCGATCCGAAGACCCAATTGACTAATGTTGTCGTGAAAATCGATGGGGCCGATAAACGCTTTATCACCGGCATGCGAGTAAGCGCGAACATCTCCGCCGAACAGCGCAAAGCATTTGTCGTACAACGGCAGGCGGTGCTCAATGACGACAAGGGCGATTATCTATTTCAGGTGTTAAAGACGAAAGCGCATCGGGTCGATGTAGAGACCGTGATAGACAACAGCAGCCTGTTGGGTGTGACCGGCGATCTCGATCCGCAGGCGCCTGTCGTCATTTCGGGTAATTATGAATTAGAGGACGGAATGTCGGTGCGCGAGGGCAGCCGATGAGCATTAGCTTCTGGGTACAGAGCCATCGCCGTTCAATTCTCTTCTTATTGGCGGTACTGGCTATCGGCGGCGCAATCACAGCCTTCCGCTTACCGACATCCTTGTTTCCTACGGTCGATTTTCCGCGCGTCGTGTTGTCGCTCGACGCCGGCGATCAGCCGCCGGAACAAATGGAAGTACTGGTCACGCGGCCGGTCGAAGACGCCGTAAGGCGGGTTCCCGGCGTCAACGATGTACGCTCGACGACGACACGCGGCTCGGCCGAAATCTCGGTGAACTTCGACTGGGGCATCAATATGGCATCGGCGACCCTGCAGGTCAATGCCGCTGTCGCACAGATATTGTCGCAATTGCCGGCGGGCACAGTGACGCAGACCCGTCGTATGGACCCGACCGTCTTTCCGATCATCGCCTACAGCCTGACCTCGAAATCCCTTTCGCCCACACAGTTGCTTGATCTGGCCCAATACCAGCTGCGTCCTTTGCTGTCTGGTGTTAAAGGCGTGTCGCGCGCGCAAACGTCCGGCGGCGCCGTAGAGGAATATCAGGTAGAAGTCGATCCGCAAAAATTGCAGGCGCGCGGCCTGACCTCCGACGACGTTTCAAAGTCGCTGGCAGCCGCCAATGTCATCAACGTGGCCGGCAAGCTGGAGGATCATTACAAGCTGTATCTGGTAATGACCGACACCAGGCTGGAAAACATGCAGCAAATCCAGCAAACCATTATCAGCAGCAGCCCTAACGGCCTGGTTCGCGTGCGGGACGTCGCGGTCGTCCGGCATTCCATCGTGCCGCAATGGATCCGGGTAACGGCAGATGGCAAGGATTCCGTATTGCTCTCGATTTACCAACAGCCCGGCAGCAATAGCGTGCAGATCGCGAAAGATATCAAGGCCAAATTAAAAGAATTCCAGCCCCAGTTGCCGGCCGGCGTCACCATCTCGACCTGGTACGATCAAAGCGAACTGGTAATCGCTTCGGCAACCAGCGTGCGCGACGCCATTTTAATCGGCATCGGATTGGCCGCGCTGGTGCTGCTGGTCTTTCTGCGCAATTTGAAAATTACCTTGATCGCCATTATCGTGGTGCCTGCGGTGTTGGCGACAACGGTCGTGCTGTTGTGGCTGCTGAACATGAGTTTCAACATCATGACGCTGGGCGGCATGGCCGCGGCGGTAGGCCTGATCATTGACGATGCCATTGTGATGATCGAACAAATCGTTCGGCGTCTGCATGGACAAGCCGGCGACTCCACCAAGGATATCGGCCAGAGCGTCATGGACGCCGCATTGGAATTCCTGCGTCCGCTGATGGGTTCCAGCGCATCCACATTGATTATCTTTGCACCGCTGGCCTTTTTGACCGGCGTCACCGGCGCATTTTTCAAGGCCTTGTCGGTCACCATGGCTTCCGGGCTTTTCATCTCGTTCCTGATCACCTGGTTTGCCGTGCCGATCCTGGCAACCCATTTCTTGAGCGAGAAAGACGCCCATCAAGAAGATACCGGCCGTTGGACCATATGGGTGCACGATCGCTACGATCGTTTGATGACGCGGCTGCTGAAGCGGCCATGGCTGGTATCGCTGGCGATTATTCCTTTATTGGTTGCGGGCGTCATCGGCTACAAACATGTCGGTTCGGGATTCATGCCGTCGATGGACGAGGGCGGTTTTGTTCTGGACTATCACAGCCAGCCGGGCACCGCCGTCAGCGAGACCGACCGCCTGGTGCGTCAAGTCGAGGCGATCATACGGGCCAACCCCAATGTACTGACGTATTCGCGCCGCACCGGCACCGGTCTTGGCGGCGGCATCAGCGAACCGAATACCGGCGACTTTTTCATCAAATTAGTCAGCGGCGATCGTGAGCCGGTCGAAGCGGTCATGACCGAAGTACGAACGCAGATCGAGCAGAAAGTCCCCGGTCTGGAAGTCGAAATGGCGCAACTGATGGAAGACCTTATCGGCGATTTGACAGCGGTTCCGCAACCGGTGGAGATCAAGTTGTTTGCGAGCGATCCAGCCGCGTTGGCCGATATCGCAAAAAAGGTGGCCGCCAGCATCACCAAAGTAACCGGCATCGTCGACGTCCAGAATGGCGTCGTTCCGGCAGGCGATGCCTTGCAGGTGCGTATCGACCCGGCCAAGGCTGAACAGGAAGGTCTGGACCCGGCCGCCGTCGCCAAGATATTGAGCGATAACTTGGGCGGCAATGTGACCACGCAAATATTATCGAAGATCAAGCCCATCGGCGTTCGTGTTTGGCTGCCGGCGCGCTTGCGTAATACCGATAACGATCTGGCGCTGATGAATGTGCGGGCGCCGGATGGACATATGGTGCCTTTGAAGCGGATTGCCACCATCGAAAAATTGACCGGACAACCGGAAATAACCAAGGAAAATCTGAAACAGATGGTTGCGGTGACAGCCCGTATCAGCGGCCGGGATCTGGGTTCCACGGTGGGGGATATCAAGACGATCCTGGAGCAGCCCGGCGCGATGCCCAAAGGCTCTTATTTCGAATTGGGCGGCTTGTATGCGCAGCAACAGATCGCCTTTCAAGGCCTGATGACGGTTTTCGCCGCCGCTGCCGTGCTGGTTTTCCTGTTGCTGTTATTCATGTATGAAAGCTTCCGCATCGCCGGCGTGATTTTATTCACTTCGCTGATATCCGTTTCCGCGGTATTCGTCGGTTTATCGCTGACCGGTATCGATTTGAACATTTCCGCCATGATGGGCATGACGATGATCATCGGCATTGTGACGGAGGTGGCGATTTTCTACTTCTCCGAACAGCAGGATCTGATTCATGCCGGCGATTTCCACGGTGCGTTGATTCAGGCTGGGAAAAACCGGATGCGGCCGATCGCGATGACCACGCTGGCAGCGATTCTGACCTTGCTGCCATTGGCGCTGGCCCTTGGTGCGGGATCCGAGATGCAGCAACCGTTGGCCATCGCGATCATCTCCGGACTGATAGTGCAATTGCCGCTGGTGTTGATTGTCATGCCGGTGCTTTACAGTGCGGCCAACAAAAAGAAACATACGAAGAGGATTTCATAACTCAGGCAAAAATATAACAAAACGTCAATTCTCTGGAAGTTCATGGAACCTGTTTATGCAATAGGTTCCATTTTTTTTTGTAGCTACCCTTTGCATTTTTCACCGAGGCAGGATCGCCGTCACTGGTAAAATTTAAAGGTTTTAAAAAGTACCCGCAGAAAATCTGAAGAATCATCGATATAGGGCAATCATATTAATGCATGCACATCCGGCCAGCGCCCCCATTCAGCAGTCTCTTTCACCACAGGCCGCTTTGCACGTGAGCGATCTCGCATCGATGTATGCGGGGCCTTTTTCGTTGTCGCTTGACGCGGGTGAATGCCTGGTCGTGCGCGGGCCTTCCGGCGCGGGTAAAAGTCTTTTGCTGCGCATGATTTCCGACCTTGATGAAAGCACCGGTACGGTCTTTCTCTATGGGCAAGCGCGGGACACGATCAATGCCCCGGATTGGCGCCGCCAGGTGATTTATCAAGCGGCCGAACCGGCATGGTGGGAAAGCACCGCAGAGGAACACTTTCACAAAGATCAACGCAATGACGTGCTGGCCTTGCTGCCGCGGCTGGGATTGGGGGAGAGTCATTTAACGCTCGACATCATGCGCATGTCCACCGGTGAACGCCAGCGGATGGCCTTGATACGCTCGCTGGCGATGAAGCCGCGGGTGTTATTGCTGGACGAGCCGACAGCGGCATTGGATGCCGAGAATACCTTGGCGGTTGAAACCTTGCTGCGGGAACAATTGCAGGCGGGTTTGGCCATCGTGCTGGTCACCCATTCCGATGCACAGGCAGACCGGCTGGGCGATCGCCGGATGCTGCTTGAGGGAGCGAAAAAATCATGAAGATGATTCATCTCGATGCATTCGATCTCGGTATCGCGGCGATCCTGGTATTGCTCAATGCGGGCATTTCCATTTACCTCGGCCTGCGTTTGCACCGGCAGGTATTGTGGGCGGCTTTTCGGATGGTGGTGCAATTGCTGTTGGTCGGATGGCTGCTGCGCCTGGTCTTTGCGGCGAGTTCGCCATGGATCACGATTGCCGTGATCGCCTTGATGATCACGGCCGCAGCAAGGGAAGTCGCGGTGCGCCCGGCCAGACGGCTCAAGGGTTGGCAAGCATTTCAGCTCAGCACCGTGGTCGTCAGCACGACCGGCATCGGCACCGTGCTGCTGGCGCTGCTCACGGCGATCCGTCCATCGCCCTGGTACGACCCGCACTATGCGATTCCATTGATGGGCATCGTACTCGGCAGCATTCTCAATTCCGCCAGTCTCGGCCTGGACGTTTTTTTCACCGGCATCAGCGGCGCGCGCGCATCCATTGAAGGACGGCTTGCGCTGGGTGCGACCAGTCGTGAAGCATTGATGCCGCATATCCGCAATGCCATCCGCAGCGGCCTGATACCGATCGTCAATCAAATGTCGGCGGCGGGGATTATCACTTTGCCCGGCATCATGACGGGGCAATTGCTGGCCGGCATGGATCCGATCGATGCCGTGAAATATCAAATTCTTTTAATGTTTCTATTGACCGGCGGCAGCGCACTGGCTGCCTGCGGCGCCGTCTATATGGCGGCAGCGGCGATTTCCGATAAGCGGCATCGCCTGCGATTGGATCGTCTTGCCAAGAGATTGAAATAGCGTGAAATAGTGTGAAGTAGTGTGAAATTAAGCGAATTGGCCCGGACCGCCACAACACGGTCCGGGCCAAATGCATTAGAGCATCAGCGCATCAGAATGTGTACCGCATTCCCAAGCTGACACCTTGCAGTCTGCCGCCGGCCCAGCAACGCGGCGCGCCACCGTTCGGATCGAAACCGCTGGTATCGGGATTGGAGGCGTCATGGCAATCCGTGGTGACGCCGCGTCCGCCTGCGCCCAGATCATAGTGGGCGTCCCTGCCGTTCAAAGTCAAAGCATAATCGGCATAGATACTGAATTGCTTGTCCACTTGATGTTTCCATGCCAGCGCGTACATATTGACGCCGTTCGGGGTATTGGCGCCGCCCGTCGTATTGGCCTGACCCGGATCGCCGGGCGTATTACCGCCGTGCGCCCAACCGAAGGAAACATTGTCCTTGGCGCCCAGCGTCTGCGTCAGCGCAAGCCAGGTGCCGCTGCGTTGCCGCTCGTTCTGGAACATCAGGTAGTCCGGCACTTTACGTTTCAGGTTTTCGTAAATGGCGCTGACTGTGGTACCGGTGGCGAAAGCATACTGAATGCCGATTTTTGCCGCCGTCTCATCGGCGACGTCATTCGGATCGAATGCCGCCAGATCGCTGGTATGGTTGACGTTTTTATGCAATTCATAGGCCGTAGTGAGCAGCAGAGGGCCCTTGCGATAATTCAGGCTGGCGCTGTAGGCGGTGCCATAGGAACCATCGTTACAAGCGGCCGGCGTGGCGCCGCTGCCTGGAACATTGCCGCCGGTACAATCCGATTCGCCGGAAGCGATATTACTATTATCGTCGGCGCGATTTTGTCCGGGGGAGACCAATGCGTTGACGGTAAATCCAGACATGTTTGGCGATTCATACCAAATCGCATGATCCAGCCGGGTGCCGAATTCCACCCGGTTATCGCCACCGGTATTACCCATGACCACAGCGTAATCGCCCAGCATGCCGGTGAACGGATTCATGCTCGCAGTCGAAGTTTTGTAAGGCGCATCGGTCTTGCCGATTTTGAACGCGCCGTAATGCTCGTTGGCCAAACCGATAAAGGTATTGCGGGAAGTTAGGCCACCTTTAACGTTATTACTTTGATTGCTATTGGTGTCGCCGGTGCCGGAGGTTGCCGATACATCGATCTGCGTTTCGAACTGATAGACGAATTTGGCCGGGAAATCGCCCAGTGCCTGGAAACCGCGTAGCCCGACATAGGAATTGTTACTGGAAACCGCCGGCATATAGCCCACATTGCCAGCCGGCCTGGAGCCATCCGGCGCGACCATATTAGAAATGCCTTTGGTCGTCTCATCGATCGACAGATCGGCGTTGCCATACAGCGTAACTTCACCGCCGCGCGTAAGCAAAGTGAGCCCGTCGCCCGCCTTGCGTTCCAGGAAATCGTGATGGGCGGCAGGGGTGGCTGCAGCCACCGGCGGCGGTGCGTTTTGCTGCGTGGCGATGTGATTCAGGTCGGCTCTTAAAGCTTCGATCTGTTTTTGCAGCGTATCAATCTGCTGCTTCATATCCTCACTGGTGGTCTGTGCTCCTACTGAACTGGCAAAGCCGATACTGCTTACGCCAAGGATGAGCGTGAACGCTCTCATCATTGTCTTATTACTCATTTTTTAGTCTCCAAATATCTTGATTCTTGAAGGCGTTCCCGACCTTTCACCATAAGCGTTGTGCAGATCAGGTGGTCGCCGCGAATAGAGCAAAAACATTGCTCTGATGCAAAAATACGCGTTGTGCGATGCGCTAAAAATTGATCAGGATCAAGAATCGAAATAGAGCGTAAATTCTATTTGGCACTAAGTTTCCGCTAAGATTTAAGGCGTAATTTTTGAGGAAGATGTGTCCGTATTTATCTGGCAAGCCGCATGGGAACGGCATAACGATTCGCCGGCACATGCATGCCAGCATCGACGACATAGAGTTGAGTCCGAGTGGAATCCGGGTTCCATCGTCAGCGCGTTCAGAGTATCAAGGGAAGTGATGCAAAGCTGCCGTCGCCAGATGCGCTGGTCGAGGTACTGGATGGTTTGTCGTCGATCGGCATTCTGATCGAACAGGCGGGAAATATCTGAACTCAGGCGGTCAACTTCATTTTATTGAAGTCAACGCCTGCGTTCAAATAGAGTGAGTTGGCCCGGACAGCCATAACGCGATCCGGGCCAAATTCATCAGAACAACATCAGAACATCAGAACATCAGAACGTATACCGCATGCCCAAGCTGATGCCTTGCAGTCTGCCGCCGGCCCAGCAATGCGGCGCGCCACCGTTCGGATCGAAACCGACATCGGGATTGCTTCCGTCATGGCAATCCGTGGTGACGCCGCGCCCGCCTGCGCCCAGATCATAGTGGGCGTCTGCGCCGTTCAAAGTCAAAGCATAATCGGCATAGATACTGAATTGCTTGTCCACTTGATGTTTCCATGCCAGCGCGTACATATTGACGCCGTTCGGGGTGTTCGCACCGCCATCCGTATTATGCTGACCTGGATCGCCGGGCGTATTACCGCCGTGCGCCCAACCGAAGGAAATATTGTCCTTGGCGCCCAGCGTCTGCGTCACCGCAAGCCAGGTGCCGCTGCGCTGCCGCTCGTTCTGGAACATCAGGGAGTCCGGCACTTTACGTTTCAGGTTTTCGTAAATGGCGCTTACTGTCGTACCG
This sequence comes from Herbaspirillum sp., assembly GCA_028291765.1. Lineage (GTDB taxonomy): Bacteria > Pseudomonadota > Gammaproteobacteria > Burkholderiales > Burkholderiaceae_D > Herbaspirillum. The sequence goes on along the minus strand of JAQGNR010000001.1, from coordinate 2,485 downwards.
GTGGCGAAAGCATACTGAATGCCGATTTTTGCCGCGGTTTCATTGGCGACGTCATTCGGATCGAATGCCGCCAGATCGCTGGTGCGGTTGACGTTTTTATGCAATTCATAGGCCGCGGTGACCAGCAGAGGGCCCTTGCGATAGTTCAGGCTGGCGCTGTAGGCGGTACCAAAGGAACCGTCGTTACAAGCGACCGGCGTGCCGCCGCTGCCTGGTATATTGCCGCCGGTACAATCCGATTCGCCGGAAGCGATATTACTATTATCGTCGGCGCGATTTTGTCCGGGGGAGACCAATGCGTTGACGGTAAATCCAGACATGTTCGGCGATTCGTACCAAATCGCGTGATCCATCCGGGTGCCGAATTCCACCCGATTATCGCCACCGGTATTACCCATGACCACAGCATAATCGCCCAGCATGCCGGTGAACGGATTCATGCTCGCAGTCGAGGTTTTGTAAGGCGCATCGGTCTTGCCGATTTTGAACGCGCCGTAATGCTCGTTGGCCAAACCGATAAAGGTATTGCGGGAAGTTAAGCCACCTTTAACGGCATTACTTTGATTGCTATTGGTGTCGCCCGTGCCGGAAGTTGCCGACACATCGATCTGCGTTTCGAACTGATAGACGAATTTGGCCGGGAAGTCGCCCAGCGACTGGAAGCCGCGTAAGCCGATATAGGAATTGTTACTGGAAACTGCCGGCAAATAGCCCATGTTGCCAGCCGGCCTGGAGCCATCCGCGGCGCCATGCGTGGCGACCATATTGGAAAGGCCTTTGGTGGTCTCATCGATCGACAGGTCGGCGTTGCCATATAGCGTAATTTCACCGCCGCGCGTAAGCAAAGTGAGCCCATCGCCCGACTTGCGTTCCAGGAAGTCGTGATTGGCGGCAGGGGCGGCTGCAGCCACCGGCGGCTGTGCATTTTGTTGCGCGGAGATGTGATTCAGGTCGGCTCTTAATGTTTCGATTTGTTTTTGCAGCGCGTCGATCTGCTGCTTCATGTCTTGACTGGTCTGTGCTCCTGCTGAACTGGCAAAGCCGATACAGCTCACGCCAAGGACGAGCGCGAGCGCTCTCCTCATTGTCATATTGCTCATTTCTTGTCTCCAGATATTTTGATTTTTTAAGGCGTCACTGAACTTGCCATGAGAGCTGTAATGATTTGTAAAGTTCAGTGAATGCCGTGGGTAGAGCAAAAAGACTGCCCTGCCGCTAAAATACGCGCCGTGCAATGGCCTAAAAATTGACCTTGGTCAAGATTTGAAATAGTACGAAAATTCGATATTGGCTAAGTTCCCACTAAGTTTGCGGGCGTATTTTAAAACGCGAGCGTGCTCGCATCACTCTGGAAGATCCCGGCAGTTTTGCGTATTCGGTAGCTTTTGCAAGGCTCTGCTATATTGCTTAATCAATAATTGGCGGAACTATTTATGAATACCAAAATACGGCAGGCTGCCGATGCGCAGCCGGAATGGGATTTGAAAACGGTCATCGATGAGCTCAGAGAGTCGCGCGAACTCAGTCACAAGATCCGTCATCAAGGCAACATTCGCGAGCTACCGTCCAGAGCTGCGTTAATCGAAGTGCTGGATGGTTTGTCGGCGGTGCTGTTCCCGACGCATTACGGCAAAACCAAACTAAGCGATGAGAGTATCGATTATTTTGTCGGCAACACCTTACACGCCACCATCGGTATTCTGATCGAACAGGTACGGCGCAGTTTGTTGTTCACCTCTGATAATTTCACGCTGGGAGACGCCTCGCTGCAACACAAAGCGATGCAGATCACGCGCGATTTTATTGCGACGCTGCCCGCGATTCGCGCCGTATTGGTCAGCGACCTGCAGGCGGCCTTCCACGGCGATCCTGCTGCAACGAGTATTTCCGAAGTGTTGCTCTGTTATCGCGGCACCACGGCGGTCATTTATCATCGGCTGGCGCACGAACTGTATCGTTTGGGTTCGCCTTTCCTGGCGCGCATGATTGCCGATATCGCCCATTCGCTGACAGGCATCGATATCCATCCTGCGGCCCAGATCGGCGATAGTTTTTTTATCGATCACGGCACCGGCGTGGTGATTGGCGAAACCTGCATCATCGGCCGCGGCGTGCGTCTTTATCAGGCGGTGACATTGGGCGCAAAACGCTTCCCTGCGGATGAAAACGGCGTGCTGATCAAAGGCCATGCACGCCATCCTATTGTGGAAGACGATGTGGTGATTTATGCGGGCGCCACCATACTCGGCCGGATTACAATCGGCAAAGGCTCCACCATCGGCGGCAATGTCTGGCTGACGCAGAGCGTGCCGGCCGGAAGCAATGTATCGCAGGCGCAGATGTGTAGCGATAATTAGAAGAATTGGCGCCGGTCTGGCTGCAAGTTTTTGCTGTCCGGTGCGCCGTCAGGGGTGCGGTGTGACGCGATGTTGTGCTCCGTTCGTGTCATTCCGGCGGCCTGCGGCCACCTCCAGATCGGAAGAGC
>JAQGNR010000290.1 GCA_028291765.1 Herbaspirillum sp. | reverse complement strand
TAACTTTGATCCGCTCTTCTGTCGGCAACCGGGCAACTCTGGATCGCTGGATCGCCTCCCCCTACCTCAGAACGCCTCCTCGTAGCGCAAAAAAACCGACCCGGCTTGCGCCTAGGTCGGTTTTTTTGTTTTACTGCTTCGTTATTCGTCGCTGAAAGCTTCGCAACAACTTATTTTCCCATATCGTCTTTTTTCATATCGTCTTTTTTCATACCATCCTTCTTCATAGTATCTTTACCCATGCTGTCTTTTTTCATACTATCCTTCTTCATCGGCTTTTTACTCATGCCATCTTTGGACATGGAATCCTTAGCTGTATTGTCCTTATTCATGTCATCTTTTACGGTGCCCTGCGCGACAACGCTGCCGGCGGCAAACAACAGGCAAGTAGAGAGAATAGCTGCAGTGAATTTTTTCATGATTTTTCCTAAGTAGTTGAGTGAATTACAAAGTGGTGCTGCTTGCTGCTATTGATGCTCCAGAGCTGTTGAGTCGCCTCAACTGCCACCGAACCAGTTGTACCCCTGATCTTCCCAATAGCCGCCGGGGTAGGTGTTTGTGACGAACATGGCTAGTATATGTTTTGGATTTTTATAGCCAAGCTTGGTAGGCATGCGCAATTTCATTGGGAAGCCATAACGCGCCGGCAGGGTATCGCCGTCGTAAGTCAGCGCCAGCAAAGTTTGCGGATGCAGTGCTGTGGGCATATCGATGCTGGTGTAATAATCATCGGCACATTTGAAGCCAACATATTTGGCCGTCAGATCGGCGCCGGTGCGTCGCAGAAAATCGCTGAACGGCACGCCACCCCACTTGCCGATCGCACTCCAGCCTTCAACGCAGATATGGCGCGTAATTTGATCGGCTTGCGGTAGCGCACGCAGGCGCGATAGGGTCCATGGCCGTTTGTCGGCAATCAATCCGCTGAGCTCAAGCCGGTAAGTGTTGCCGTCGACCTGCGGGACTTCTGCTTCATCGTAATAGGCATTAAATGGGAAGGGCCGGGTAATCATCGAATCCGGATAGGTCGGCGCCAGTTTTTTTGGATCGAACAGCCAACCTTGTACCGTATCGTTGAGGCGGGAAACTTTCATTAATGCGGTCTCGATACTGGTGTCGTCGTTCAGCGAGCAACCGGTCAGCATCGCAAGTCCGCCCAATGTCAGCGAGCGTTGCAAAAAGGCGCGGCGCGAGGGCTGAACGATTTGACGTGCTGCATCACGCAACAATTGCACACCGTCGCTTTCACTCAGCAAGAGCTTCCCTGGTTTCTTGATTTTATCCATTTAGCGTCCCCGAATCATGGCAGGCAAGGTGCGGGGCACCAGCGCGACCATTGCTAAATGAACGGCAACGAATGCTAGTAATCCCACCATCGCAAAAAAATGCACGCGGCGTGTCATTTCGTAGCCGCCGAAAAACTCGCGCAGCAGCGGTAGCTGCACCGATTTCCATAGCGCCAGTCCGGACAGCACCAGCAGAATGATATCGAGCATCACAAACAGATAGGCCGCTCTTTGTACCGCGTTGTACTTACGCGGATCAGAATGGGTTAAACGCCCCTTGAATGCAGCTGCTATATCGCTCAGTATCGCGCGCGGCGTCAGCGGGAAAAATTTATGGAACAAGCGGCGCGTGACAATATTGCAGGAGAGATAAATCAGCCAGTTGGCGGCCAGCAACCACATTGCCGCGAAGTGCCATAGAAGTGCGCCGCCCAACCAGCCGCCCAGGGTAATGCCGTCCGGAATCGAAAAGTCTAAAAATGGCGATGCATTATAGATACGCCAGCCGCTCATGGCCATGACTACGACTGCCACGGCATTGAGCCAATGAGTGATGCGCAACCAGCCCGGATGGATTACGGTGCTTTTATCGGGCGTGTTGGATGAATTCATGGCAGCACCTTTTTCTGTTGAGGAGTCAGGCATAGTTATCCTATACCGAATAACAAGGAGTTCTGTCAGGTAATTCGTAGACCTGTGGTAATTAGTTACAGCCGCAGCGCAAAAAAAACAATTATTTTGATTAGTAACCCATCGCACAAATAGGTTCTAAAGTGTTGTCGAAACTGATAAATTGGCCGCCGGCGCTCATATTCACAGGCGATGTAACCAAAGAGACTGATGCAACGAATAGATAAAACAGATCAATTGCATGCAACCGAACTGAAATTGCGTACCCTGCTGCTGAGCGGGCTGGCTGGTGACGCGCGTGCATATCATGATTTCTTGCAGGCATTGTCGACGCATCTGCGGGGATTTCTGCGGCGGCGTTTGAACCGTTGGCCCGACGAAGTTGAAGATGTGTTGCAAGAAGCGCTGCTGGCCGTGCATAACCAGCGGCATACCTACGACAGCAAAGCGCCGCTCACGGCATGGGTGCATGCAATTGCAAAATATAAATTGATCGACTGGTTGCGCCGACGAAAAGGACGCGAAATGTTGAATGATCCGCTAACCGATGCGACAGAGCAGGCTGCTGCATTGTTTTCCAGCGCCGATGCCGACGCTGCCGAAGCGCGCCGCGATCTGGGCCAACTACTGGCGCAATTGCCGGCACAGCAGCGGATATCGATCGTACACACTAAGCTGGAAGGCTTATCGGTGCGGGAAACCGCCGAGCTGACCGGCATGTCGGAATCCGCCATCAAGGTCGCGGTCCATCGCGGTCTGAAGGCGCTTGCAGCGAAGATGAGTATTGCCTTATGAAAACGGATGATTTGATCGAAATGCTGGCAAAAGGGCCGGTGGCTGTAGCGCCGCATGCGACACGGCGTCGTTATGGTGTGGCATTGCTGTGGGGCGGGGCCGGCGCTTTTCTGTTAATGATATTTGGACTGGGCGTGCGGCCCGATCTGGCCTATGCGGCGACTTTGCCGCTGTTCTGGTTCAAAAGTGCGTTTGCGCTGAGTCTGAGCTTGCTCGGGCTGCTGATCAGCAGCCGGCTGGCGCGTCCGGGCGTGGCTCTCAAGCGTTGGCCTTTGGCGCTGGCCGCGCCCGTGCTGATCGTCTGGATTGTCGCTGCAGTGAGTTTATATAACGTCGTCCCGGATCAGCGCTTGCCGCTTTTTCTGGGTGAAACATGGAAAATCTGCACGATCCTGATTACCATTTTGTCGCTACCGTTGTTCATAGCGGTAACCTGGGCGGTAAGAGGATTGGCGCCAACCCGCTTGCGGATGAGCGGTGCCGCAGCCGGATTATTATCCGGTTCGCTTGCGGCCCTGATTTATTGTCTGCATTGCACAGAACTCGAAGCGCCGTTTATCGGCACCTGGTATTTGCTGGGCATTTCGATTCCGACGTTGCTGGGCTGCTTGCTGGGCCCACGTCTGCTGCGTTGGTAGAGCGCCTATAAAACACGTAAAAAAGGCCGGATATCCGGCCTTTTCATTTTCGGTTGCTTGTAGCGATCGTAGCGTTCACAACGGGCGACGTTAAAAAGTCTCCCAATCGCCGCTTACATCGCCTTTGGGCGCTTGAATCGCCGGAGCGCTCACGGTTTGCAATGCAGGTTTTTTCAATGGCGCCGCCGGTTTTTGCGGTGCAGCCGTTTTGCGTATGGCAGCCGGTGGCGTTGCTGCCTTACGCGTCGTCGCCGGAGCGCTGAGAACGACCGGACGGCTATTGCTCAGGTGTGCATTGCTCAGCTTGAACACACTGACGATGCCTGCCAGAGCCTGCGCTTGATCCTGCAAGGATTGCGCCGCTGCTGCCGCTTCTTCCACCAGCGCGGCATTTTGCTGTGTGACTTCATCCATCTGTGTGATGGCGCGATTGACTTCTTCGATGCCGGTGCTTTGCTCTTGGCTGGCCGAGGATATTTCCGCGACGATATCGGTGACGCGCTTAACGCTGTTGACCACCTCCGTCATCGTCACGCCGGCGCTTTCAACCAATTTACTGCCGCGCCCGGCTTTTTCGACTGAATCGTCGATCAAGGACTTGATTTCCTTGGCGGCTGCAGCCGAACGTTGCGCCAGGCTGCGCACTTCACTGGCAACCACGGCGAAGCCGCGGCCTTGTTCGCCGGCGCGGGCTGCTTCCACGGCGGCATTCAAGGCCAGGATATTGGTCTGGAAGGCAATGCCGTCGATCACGCCGATGATATCGACGATTTTACGAGCCGACGCGTTAATTGCCTGCATGGTATCGACGACTTCGCCAACCGCGGTACCGCCCTGAACGGCAACTTCAGATGCCGAAACCGCCAATTGATTGGCTTGTTTGGCGTTGTCCGAGTTTTGTTTCACGGTCGCGGTCAATTGTTCCATTGCTGAAGCGGTTTCTTCCAGCGAGCTGGCTTGCTGCTCGGTGCGGCTGGATAGGTCCAGATTGCCGCTCGCGATCTCGCTGGAGGCAGTAGCGATGGTCTCGGTGCCGCTACGTACTTGACCAACGATGCGCAGCAGATTGTCGTTCATGGCCTTGAGCGAGTGCATCAGTTGGCCGGTTTCATCTTCGCTGGACGCTTCGATTTGCGCGCTCAGATCGCCATCGGCAACCTGTTTTGCGACGGTCACGGCCCGGTTCAGCGGATTGGCAATAATACGCGCTATGAACACGGCAAACGACAAGCCGATGATGAGACTGCCGGCCAGCAGCGCGATGATCCAGTTGCGGGCCGAGGCAAATTCAGCATTGGCGAGTTGGTCCGAAGCAGTACTGCCCTCCTCGTTGATTTTGGTCAAAGCATCAAGATTTGACAGTAGTTTACGGTATGCGTCTGACGATTCGCCTTGGAGCAGCGTTGTTGCTTCCTCCATTTGTCCTGCAGTAATCAATTTAAAAAATTTTTCGTTCGAAGCGATGAATGCCGTTGAATTTTTTTGCAATTCCGGTTCAATTTTGCGTTCAGCCGGTTCCGAAATCTGTGTCTCGTATAAAGCCAGCAATCTCTTAAATTCATTTAATTGTGCAGTGAATTGTTTGGCCTTGGCGTCGGCATCGCCGACTTTCTCCGCAGGCATCAAGCGTTGAAACTGTGCGCCGCGAATTCGCGCTAAGGATACTTTCATTTCCAGTAAGGTTTTGACGCTGGGTAACCAGTTGGTCGAGATATCGGTGGAGGCCTGATTCACATTCTTGAGCTGAACGATAGAAAAAACGCCAAGTATGCTGGTAAGCATCAATACAACGATGAATCCGAGTATTAGTTTTTTTGCAATTTTTAAATTGTAGAACCATTTCATGGTACTTAATCCCCCCTATTGGATATGTTCGCAAACTATACATTACTATTGAATAGTCTTGTCAGATGGGAATTTTGCATGGTTATTTAGGCGGAAACCGCACTTAAAATCTGTTCATTGACTCTGCAGGATATGCGCAATCCGCTCGCTGCTCAGCGGATGGCTTGCGATATACGGCGATGGTTCGTCCGTCTGTTTCCCCAGTTTTTCAAACACATTCGCCAGTTTCGATAGTGGTATGCCGTTCGTTTTGAACATCGCGATCGCATAGTCGTCGGCCTCCCGCTCGGCTTCCCGTGAATAGTGCATATCCAGCACCAGTGTCGACAGATTGGCGGCGGCAATCGAGACATCGCCGAATAAGACGGTAACCGCGCCGCCGATGACGGAGCCCTGAATCAAGCGGCGCATCATATGACGCTCATATAGATGGCCTGATTCATGCGCCAGTACGCCCATGATCGAATCGTCGTCGTCAAGCAGTGTAATCAGCGAATCCGTCACGACGATTGCGCCGGAAGGCAATGCAAAGGCATTCGGCCCCATATTGCTTTTTCTGAACAATATCCTGTAGGCAGGGCGCGCCTGACCGCGTGGCGGCGCCAGATTGCCGAAGCGTTTGACCAGTGCGGCTTGACGCGCCAGCGGTAATTGGGATGCTTGCAGTAGTTGCCGATCCAGAAAGGCCAGTGTTTCGTCACCGATGCGGCGATCGATGGAGAGCGGTAAATTATCCGCGATGATTTTCGATGCGATCGGCAGCAGATAAAGATACGCCAGCACCAGTAAGACGATAACGGCTGCCAGTGCGCTCAGCGCCGCTCGCCAGTTATGCTGTGCGCGCACGATGACGGACTCCCGATGCTGCGTGGCATCCAGCAAGGCCTTAAAGGCCGGCGTATCGGTGATTTCAAGATACGCCCCATCGGGGAAGGTGATTTTGCGATTGGCCCGGCGAAAACGCTCCGATATCCGCAAGTCGCTCAGCGCGCAGCGGCGTTCGATTTCGCCTTCCAGTATGGCCGTTTGCCCCTGCACGGATAACGAAACCTGATATTGACGCGACGACTTGCCATCGAAATAGAGCGCGCTTACCGGTGCGTTCATAGGGATAAATCGAAATCGAGTAAATCGGTCATGCCTTCACCCACGACGGAACCGGAAGATTCGCTGGCAGCGATGAATTCGCTCAAATCGCTCGCAGGCAACAGCGTCATCGATTCGATCCGATAGCGCATCGAGCGTATCGTGGCAAACGGCATGAATAATCCCAGCGTCAGCGCGATCAATACCAGATTGCTGAGCCAGATCCATGTCATGCGGGCCCATTTGATTTCGCTTTTAAATTGATGCGCTCCCAGCCGGGTATTGCGCCAGATAAGGTTTTGCAGCAGCGTCAGATAGATCGGATACAGCGCTGCAAATAAAAGGTAAGTAAGGAAGATGGAAAAGATAACGCCGCTGGACCAGGCAGCATGCGATTGGGGGCCGCCGAATTGAAGGCCGATCGCCCTGCCGAGGCCAATGGCCAGGCCGATCACAATAAAGCCGGCGATAGCGCTGGCGAACAATGTCAAATACAGCCGGTAAAAACTGCCGACCGTGGCATGGAAAGAAAATGCGGTAGCGCCGAATCGACTGGAATTGTGCTGGAAGCGTTTGATCCGCTGGTGCGTAAACGGCGCGAGGAGATACAGGCTCAGCGCCGTGAGCACCGGCAATACCAGATAGACAAAATAAGCGGTTTCGAGCGAACCCTGCAGTCCGAACCGAATGCCGCGGTAACTGGAATTGTGGAGTTTGAATTGCAGGCTTTTCCAGATCAGCCAGGGCCATGCCGCCGCCAGCATTAAAAGCATCACAACGCCAATCCAGGGCGCAATGCGGGGGCCGAGATGGTATAGCGCGATCATGGCGACAGCAATAATACGGCCCTTCAAAATAGCGGACGGATTACCGTGATAGTCGAAGCTGCTGCCGGCGACACGGGTGTTGTCGTAGAAATAACGGTTGCGGCGCACTTTGGCCCATGCTGAATAAATGCCGAGCGTCGCCAGGCTCAGTAACATATTAACGATCCATATGCGGAAATATTCGCTGCCTCTTCCGCTGAATATGAATGGTTGGGAATTAATTGCTTCAGGGGTATTTTGGGAATCAAACGGGATGCCCGATGAGGCGTCCGAATCGTAAGCAGATGTCACATCATTCCTTAATTAATATGCATTGTGATTCAATGCATTTCTGTTTTATTTATCGGATGATCTCATTGCGACGATCAGTATCCAGGCACTCAGGCATTCAGGCATTCAAACATTCGGCATTCAGGTTTTTGTACGCTACAGAATCCTGTGCGGGCAAGAAATTGTCAAGTTGATGCCTTGCGAATTTAAAAATGATTGTTTGCAAGATTGATAAATAATTTGCATTAATAAGAAGTAAATGAATCAATCAACTGTTACAAATTGATATTGAACTTTTACTAAAGCGACATGACGAAGCGCAGTAGTCGTAAGCGATGTATGGGGGTGTCCATCGTGAGTCGTTACACATTCGAGGCGACGCTAATGCGGCTTTGGCGTGATGAGCAAATTTCCCATGACGTTGAACTGGCCGTCGCCATATTTATTAGTGCAGCTTTTTGCTGCCGCTTCATCTTCATCAGGAGATCCCATGCTTCGCTCAGAAACTTTGTTCGGAAAACGTGAAACAAATACACCGAATTCACCATTTGGCGGCGCCAACGTCACGCCGCCGAGCGCTGCTGCAGCGTCCCGGATCGCGCAACCGATCACCGGCAGTACTTCTACATCGTCGTCGTCAGTCTCGACGGCGGCATCCAACAACAACAGCAGCACCAATGAGATCGGCAGCAAGCTGATCGTCGGTCCCAACATCAAACTGAAGGGCGTGGAAATTAACGATTGCGATACCTTGGTCGTCGAAGGCCTGGTGGAAGCCACGATGGATTCGCGGGTTATCCAGATTGCCGAGAAGGGCGAATTCAAAGGTTCGGCCGATATCGATCTGGCGGAAATCCGCGGTAACTTCATCGGCAAACTGACCGTACGTCAAAAACTTGTGGTGTACGCGACCGGTAAGGTATCGGGGGAAATCCATTATGGAAGGTTGGTCATTGAAGAGGGCGGCCAGATCAGTGGCGATGTGCAGGTTAATAGCCGTCAGGCCGAATTGGGCGAAGTAACAAATGAGAGCAGAAGCCCGAAGACAGCCTTGGCATAGAAGCAGTGTAGGAAATACAAAAGTACTGATGTATTGAGTAAGGTATAGCGAGCGGCTCCTGGTGAGCCGCTCGCGCCGTTTCATCGGTGCTGCCGCGTCTCGTGCGACAATAGCGCCTTTGGCCTGTCGCCCTTCGCTTGTCGTTTGGGCGAGTTGTCCCTCTGACCCGATCATGACGCATCCAGAATATATACTGACTCTCTCCTGTCTCGACCAGCGCGGCATTGTGTATCGCGTGTCGGGCTTCCTGGCCGATCACGGCTGCAATATTGTAGATTCCGCGCAGTTCGGCGACGCCCAGTCCCAGCTGTTTTTCATGCGCGTGCATTTCACTGCCGACGACCCGCAGTTCGATGAAGCCGCTTTGCATACTGCCTTTGGCTTGGTGGCAAGCTCGCTGCAGATGACGTGGCAATTGCACGATGCAGCAAAGAAGCCGCGCGTCATGTTGATGGTCTCGAAGATCGGCCATTGCCTCAACGACCTGCTGTTCCGTTATAAAAGTGGTTTGCTGCCGGTTGAAATTCCGGCGATCGTGTCGAACCATACCGATTTTTATCAGTTGGCTGCGAGCTATAACATTCCCTTTCATCATTTGCCGGTGGAAGCCGGCGCATCCGAGGCGGCCAAGCTGGCGCAGGAAACGCGTGTAATGGAATTGGTCGATCACCACGGCATTGATCTGGTGGTGCTGGCGCGTTACATGCAAATCCTGTCGCCGGCGATGTGCAACGCGCTACGCGGCCGCGCCATTAATATTCATCACTCGTTCCTGCCCAGTTTCAAGGGCGCAAAACCGTATTACCAGGCGCACGATCGCGGCGTCAAGCTGATCGGCGCAACGGCGCATTTTGTGACTGGGGTGCTGGATGAGGGGCCGATTATCGAACAGGATGTGGCGCGCGTCGATCACGCCATGGAACCGGATACATTGACGGCGATCGGCCGCGATGTCGAATGCGTAGTACTGGCGCGCGCGGTGAAGTGGTTCCTGGAACACCGTATTCTGTTGAACGGTTACAAAACGGTGGTTTTCAAGTAAATCGGCGATGATTCAGTGGGATTGCGCTGCAATCCCGCTGTAATTCAGCTACCCAATACGGTTTGCAGCCATTTGGAAATGTCGATCACTTCCTGTGCATTGACCGAATGCGCCATTTGATAACTCTGCCACTGCACTGGATAGCCCAGCGCAGTCAAAATATCACGCGATTTTTCTGCGCGGTCCAGAGGCACCACATTATCGACCAGCCCGTGCGCCATGAAAATGGGGGTTTTTTGATTAGCGGGCGCACGTTCGGCCGTAACCTTCTCGGGCAGTGGCAAATAACCGGATAAGCATAACAAGCCGGCCAATGCTTGCGGGTGCCGCAAGCCGGTCTGCAGCGCCATCGCGCAACCTTGCGAAAAGCCCGCCACGACAATGCGGTCGCTGCGGATGCCGCGTTCCAGCTCGCGCGCGATCAAGCGTTCGATCGCTGCTTGCGACGCCCGCAGCCCGGTTTCATCTTCTTCCCGATCATCCAGGTCAAACCCCCCGATGATGTCGTACCACGCACGCATCCGATAACCGTTATTGATGGTGACCGGTATCACCGGCGCGTCCGGAAACACGAAGCGGATTGCGCCGCAGCCAGTCAAATCGAGTTCCGGCACCAAGGGCACGAAATCTGAGCTGTCGGCGCCCAGACCGTGCATCCAGATAATGGCGGCAGTCGGATTTGGCGCGGTTTCGATTTCGGTGGTGGCGAGCAAGGTATCGTTGTTCATGATGGCGATAAATTATGGAGATGGCGGAAGATTGGGACGTAGTGCGGATTTGGGACGGAAGGCTTTGCATACGGCGGGATCGGTTTCGATATAAGGGCCGCCGATCAGATCGATGCAATACGGTACCGCCGCGAAAATGCCGCCGACCAGTTGCTTGCCGTCGGCGTCTTTCAGGCCTTCCAGCGTTTCCTTGATCGATTTTGGCTGACCCGGCAAATTCAGGATCAGCGCCGCGTGCGCCGCCGTAGTGTTGCTTGTTGCACTGCTTGTTGCACTGCTTGTGTCACGGCTTGTTTCACGAATGACCGCAGTTTGACGCGACAGGATCGCGGTCGGCACGAAATGCAGGCTGATTTGACGCATTTGTTCGCCGAAGCCGGGCATTTCCTTGGTGGCGACGGCTTTGGTCGCCTCAGGCGTCACATCGCGCCGGGAGGGGCCGGTGCCGCCGGTGGTCAACACCAGATCGCAAGCCAGCGTATCGGTCAATTCGATCAATGTCTGTTCGATGATGGGTTGCTCATCGGCAATCAGGCGGGTTTCGACGCGAAACGGGCTGCGGATGGCTGCCGACAGCCACTCCTCGAGCGCCGGAATACCTTTGTCTTCATACACGCCGCCGGAGGCGCGGTCGGAAATCGACACCAATCCGATTAATAGCGGGCGTTCAGTCATAGTCAGCTCAGCCTCAGTCCCGATTGTCGTCTTCATCTTCGCTGTCGTTCCCGTCGCTATCTTCTGCGTCATCCTTGGCGGCGACGCTCTGCAATTCTTTCAGAATCTGGAAGATCTCACGATAGGCTTTCGGCGGCTTGTTCTCGGCCTGCTCCTTGCGTGCATTGCGAATCAGCGTGCGCAGATGCTGAATGTTCAGATCGGGATGTTGTTCCAACAATGCGGGCAGGGCATTGTCGTCTTTGAGCAACTTGTCGCGGCGGCGCTCCAAGGCATGCATGGCGGCAGTATCGGCCTTGGACAGGCCGCGCCAGCTGTCGAGCGTGCGCTGGATAGCGGCCAGTTCATCTTCGTTCAGGGTACGCATTTTCTTGCCGACATATTGCATCTGACGGCGGCGGCCTTCGTGATCCTTGATTTGCTGGCATTCCAGGATGGCGTCGCGCACATCTTCCGGCATCGGCACGCGTTTAACGCGTTCGCGCGCCTCGGCAACCAGCTCTGCGCCCAGCTTTTGCAGGGCCGTCATTTCGCGTTTGAGTTGCGATTTGGAAGGGCGTTCGTATTCTTGTTCGAACTCACTGGACTGGAAGCCGCAGGAGCCGCGGTTGGGATTTGGCATGATAGGGACAGTAACGAAAGCTAAACGACTGCTATGATAACTGTTTTATTCGTCCAGCCGAGAATCCTGAATCATGAGCCGAACTCCAAGTGCATCAATAAACAACGATATTTTCATTCACACGCAGCAGCAATTGCGCCAACTGGCGCAGGATGTGCTGGACTATGCGAAGCAAAAAGGCGCATCCGATGCCGCGGTCGAATTCAGCGAGGGCAGCGGTTTGTCGGTTGCGGTGCGCAAGGGCGGCATCGAAACCATCGAACAAAATAAAGATAAAGGCATGGGGATTACGGTGTATATGGGCAGCGGCCGCCAGATTCGCCGCGGCGGCGCCAGCACCTCCGATTTTTCCAAAAAGTCTTTGCAGGATACGGTAGACGCGGCCTACAACATTGCGCGTTTCACGGCGCCCGACGATTGCGCCGGCCTGCCCGATGAAGAAACGCTGGAAATGCATCCGCGCGATCTGAAGCTATGCACGCCATGGCTGCTATCGGCGCAAGAGGCAGTGGCCATCGCGCAGCGCTGTGAAGCGGCGGCATTCGCGGTCGATCCGCGCATCACCAATAGCGAAGGTGCCAGTGTATATGCGCAGCAATCGCATTTCGTTTCCGCCAACACGCGCGGCTTTGTCGGCGGCTATCCTTTTTCGCGCCACAGCATTTCGGTCGTGCCGATCGCCGGCAAAGGCGCCAAAATGCAGCGCGACGATTGGTATTCGTCGATGCGCGATCCGAACAAACTGGCCAAGCCGGAAGCCATTGGGCGTTATGCCGCCGAGCGCGCGCTGGCGCGTTTGAATGCCCGCAAGCTGAGCACGCGTAAATGTCCGGTATTGTTCGAGGCGCCGCTGGCCGCAGGGCTGCTCGGCACTTTTGTGCAAGCGGTATCCGGTGGCGCGTTGTATCGCAAATCGACGTTTTTGATGGACTCCCTGGGTAAGCCGGTATTTGCGCCGCATATTCAAATCGTGGAAGATCCGCATATCCTTGGCGCTGCCGGCTCGTCGCCATTCGATGATGAAGGCGTCAAAACGCACCGCCGCAAAGTGGTTGAAGACGGCGTGGTGCAGGGTTATTTTCTCTCGACTTATTCGGCCCGCAAACTCGGTATGCAGACCACCGGCAATGCCGGCGGCTCGCACAATCTGACGCTCAGTTCGACAGCGACCAAGCCATCGGATAATTTCAAGGCGATGCTCAAGAAAATGGGCACCGGCTTGCTGGTGACCGAATTGATGGGGCAGGGCGTCAATTACGTGACCGGCGATTATTCGCGGGGGGCCTCGGGTTATTGGGTGGAAAACGGCGTGATCCAATATCCGGTAGAGGAAATCACCATTGCCGGCAATATGAAAGAGATGTTGGGCCAGATCGTGGCGATCGGCAGCGACAGCCTGATCCGCGGCACCAAGGAAACCGGGTCGATCCTGATCGAAAGCATGACGATCGCGGGAGATTGATGTTCTTTTCGTTTTAGTTCCGAGGCGATCCTCCCTTCGACAGGCCGTGTCGAAGGGATCACCGCAAAACGTAAATTATCGACTCCTCATGCCCGTACATACCGATCCTGCCCACTCCAGCGGACAAATCCTCCCTTTCCGCGAATCTTTACTGGCCATGCTGGGCATCTGCTTCGTCATCATGCTGGTCGCGCTCGATCAAACGGTGGTCGGTACTGCGCTGCCGACCGTGGTGGCCGAACTGAAGGGATTCGATCTTTATGCCTGGGTGGCGACTTCTTATCTGCTCACCTCAGTGATCACGGTGCCGATCTTCGGGCGGCTGGGCGATTTCTTCGGGCGTAAACCGTTCGTGATTGCCTCGGTGCTGATCTTCAGCGCCGCGTCTGCTTTATGCGGCATGGCCAACAGCATGCTGTTTCTGGTGCTGGCGCGCGGCTTGCAGGGGATCGGCGGCGGCATGCTGGTCGGCACGGCATTTGCCTGTGTGCCGGATTTGTTCCCCGAAGCCAAAGTACGTTTGCGCTGGCAAGTACTGATGACCTCGGCTTATGGCATCGCCACGGCGGTCGGGCCATCGCTGGGCGGCTTTCTGACGCAGTACTGGGGCTGGCGCTGGGTGTTTTACGTCAATCTGCCGGTCGGCTTGTTGTCACTTTATTTCATCTGGCGGTTTTTCCCGCATATCCGGCACGTTGCATCGGATATCAAAATCCGGCTCGATTGGCCGGGTGCAATATTGATTGCATTGGCGCTGGGAAGTCTGCAATTGGTCGTGGAAGAATTGCCGAAACACGGGTTTTCGCTATTTTTGAGCATTCTGGCGCTTGTAAGCGCCGTGTCTTTTTACGGATTATGGAAATGGGAGCAGCATGCCTCGCAGCCCTTGCTGCCGCTGGAAATGTGGCGCGATCCTTCATTGGCGCCGTTATTCTCGCTGTCCATCGCGGTCGGTTTTGCGATGTTTTCCATGCTGGTCTATGCGCCGCTGTTGTTTCAGGGCGGCTTCAATATGACGCCGCAACAAGCCGGTTTGTTAATCACGCCTTTGGTGGCTTGCATCACCATTGCCAGTCTTGTTAACGGTCGGCTGGTGACGCGCGTGCCGAATCCGAATCTCATGCTGTATGCCGGTTTTGCTTTGATTGCCTTGTCTTCACTGGGAATGGTATTGACGCAACGCACCAGCTCGCACAGTTTCATATTGACGACGATGCTCATCGGCGGGCTGGGCTTCGGTCTGGTGTTGCCGAACCTGACCATTTTTGCGCAGCAGACTGCGCCGCGCGAGCATCTCGGCATCGCCACCGCATTGTTGCAATCGTTGCGGATGATCGGCGGCATGCTCGGCACGGCCATCACCGGCACCCTGGTCAACCGGATCTATGCGGGGGGCGTACAGAGCGCGCTGGAAGTGGCGCACGGGGAGCAATGGCTGCCCCAGTTTCGAAATCCTGAAATTTTGCTCAATCATGCGGCACAGCAGAGTGTGCTGACGCAGGCCGTGCAATCGGGCCGCGATGGCGAGGCCATGCTCAATGCCGCACGGGAAGCGCTGGTAGGCTCAATTCACATGGGCGTGGCGCTGGCCATCGTCGTATCGCTGATCGGGCTATGGATGGTGCGGCGGGTGCCGCTGGTCAACTTTCATCATCGTCCAATAAAAGCTGCAACTGGGCCTGTGGCGGATTGAGGCCAACTCATCGACCTATCGCGGCGCAACCGTTTCGAAACAGGGGTAGATAGTCATCGCGGCATGCATGCAATGCCGCAACTTCTTTCTTGATGTCCTTGGTCAGCCCTGCTAGTTGGGTCGACATGATCGGCGTTGCGCTCAGATGCTTGACACGCATCAGCCAGACATTGAAGTGGTAGCGGCTGGTTGGCTGCGCCTCCAGACGACAGTGTCGCGAGGCCAAAGATTGCGACAGATTATTCAGCACCACATCCAGACCGTGCGGCGAGACGCCTCTCTCAAGTAAAGTGAGGATTTCGATTTGCTCGCAGTATTCATCGCTCCGGAAAAACACCAGCGCATCTTCCTCCGACCGGGTCCTTTCATTTTTTTCCGATGAAATACCCGGCAGCACCAGCCGTTGCGCATTTGCCGGCAGCTTTGTTCTTACCTGGTATAGCGTATCGGCGCTCATGTGATTTGCAAGCACGCGATAGTTTCCTTCCAGGGACCTCTTTATCGGTTCCAGATACGCGAGTTGGATCCAGCCGTGCAACGTTGTCGCATGATATCCGCTGGTGCTCATTAGCGTCTCAATGCCGTCATGGGTTCCTCTTTCGGCTCTGGAAAGGCGCTGCGCCAAGTACGCCCAAAGCGATATTGCCGACGCGGCCAGCGGCGAGTTTCTTGCGACGTTTTGCAGTAGATAGCGATTGACCGGGTAAGCGCATATCGGCGTCAGCATTGCTTTGGCTTGCTGCCAGCCATCGTCCGTCAACAATGTGTTGGCCCGCACCGCCTCGCATAACTGGGTTTGCTGGCCGATCAGAACGGCTGTCATTTCGGCCTTGTGCAACTGATCGGCGACGAGCATGCAAATGGTACTGCCGGACAGGATGGTAAGACGATGTATATCGATTCTTAAAAGCCATTGCGCGGCCTCGAAACGTATGCCGCTCTGTACCCATTCGGCTTCATCGACCTCTCGCAAGGCCGGCGCTGCAACGCCGACACGGTAGCAATGATCGGTAATCAGTTTTTCGAATCTCAAGAAAAATGATTCCACTGCATCGCCATGAGGAAGCCGTTCTGCGTGCATGACCAGATCCCGCATGTCATTGGCAAAACGAAGGCCGTGGGCGGGATCGGCAAGCCCGATATTTTCCATGGAGGTGGTTGCGGTGGTTGCAGTGGTTGCAACGCCGCCGATATGCGGTAGTGACGATGCGGCGGCAAGTAACGATGATGTTGGCGGGATATTCATTTTGGGTTTCTATTAAAGATCGTCTGGCAAGCGAGGACCCTTCTGGGAGGGTTTGGGGAGCGCTGGAAAACTTAAAAAATCCATTGCCGCGTTCCGGTGCCGCTCTGCATAAGCGATGCAGCAAACCGTGCATGAATGGCAAATTTCCAGCAACGATATGATGGTGACTTTTTTTATCGCATTGGGTTGCGGATAATCTCTTAGCAGCCGATAGGACAGCATTCTTTCACAGTCGCCCTCCCTCGACTGTAAGACGTAAGCAGAGGATAGATTCGGAAAATGCGGTAGCGGTGTGCCGGCAGGCGGCATATCTCTGGCAAGGATATAACGCGTGTCGTTTTCGATGTGAGCAGGAATCGCCCTGCTGCCTGAGACACTGAAGTAATGAATAATCCGGCCGTTCGTCAATTCGACAATGGCGATCGCGACATTTCTGTGGTCGAATATTCGGGTAAATTCGTCACGGATTATTTGCGCCCGGGATAGCCCCTGGAGCGCCCATACCTCTTGAAAATTCAGCGCCGGGAAAATAGTGCCGAATAGATCGAGCGTCCCACGCAGTTGGGTTTCCATCGCCCGCACTTCTGGTGGCGTTTCCGGCGTCCTCGGGGCTGGCAGAGCACGCGGCGGAATAGGGATGGTGTCGAATACGACGTTGCTTCGATAACGCTGATAGTTGTCGCGCAGCAGAACCCGGAAGTCGCGAGTGGCGCTGATCGATCGCATGATACCGGTCAATGCGACATTGAGTTGTTCCAGCGCCGTTTCGGAAACCGTCGCGATCGATCTGCCGGCGTGATTTTCGATATACGTCATCAGCGCACTGGTGAGGACCGTACCGCTGCCGACGCCATTATTGTCCATCGATCTTTTCAGTGCCTCAAGGAGGTTGTTGGTCGCGCGGCATTTCCAGACGATATCAAGAATGATCGATGCGGTTCCCGGTCGGACATTGACGGTAAACGGCGCACTGCGCACCGCGACTTCGGCGTTTGGTTGCCGGGTGAATTCGGCAATGGCCGTTTGATCGGTGGTCCGGCGCAAAGTGACCTCGATCGGCCATGTCGATGCGAGGTCAGGGATGGCGAAGTCATAGAAGTGCCCCTCACTGACCTCTACCAATCCCCGTGTGGCATTGGTAGAGGTCGGTGATTGGCGTGAAAAAAAATCCCTTCTGATGCGTGTCTGAATATGTTCGGTATGGGTTGCCGTGTCGTTGACGGCAACGTACTCGCTATCCAGTACGTATTCGATCATCGGACGTTCGCCAGGCCCGCGGTCTTGCAGGCGGGCTTCGAGTTCATCTGGCAAAGGCCTGACCGGCGGGAAATTGTGGAGGTGATCGGGGGGCGTTACTCTTCTGTACTGAAGCCATTCAGCGGATACACCTCCCGGGTAGCCCCGGAACAGCACTTGATCGATCAGAACGATATTGGCGTATGTTTGCGGCGCCTGATTTTCAGGAAAGAAAATAGTGGCTTCTCGTCGCGGCCGTTGCACCTGTCCTGGCAGCGGAGCCAGTTGTATGAATCTGTTCTGGTGTTCGATTATGCGGCCAGGCGGGCCGTTTCCATTGTCGAATCGAAGGGTCGTTTCGCAGGCCTGGGCTTTTGGGACTGTTTGCGGCAGCGCTCGTTCTTCCCTGCAAAGCGGCAGGTCCTGCGCAAGCCGCTCAATGTCACTCAGTAATCTCAGTTCCGGTTTGACGCTGTAGAGGTCGATCTGGTAGCTGCGTCCGTTCAAAACGAATCTCACGAGCCCTTGCGCTTCGCGTACCGGGTCCGGGATTTGACGTAGTTCCGTATGCGATGGAATTTTAATGCGTAGCGTCATTTCGCCGGGGTTGGCGGTTAAGAGCCTGGATGGAAAAACGGACGGCAGGGATAGGGGCGCCGGGCGATTGCCGGCTATTTCAAGTTGTTGCTGAATGCGTTTGGTCGATGGATTGCGTCCGAGCATCTTTGCCAGGACGCCGAAAAAACGGTTTGATATGGCAGGATCCGCGATGAGTCGAACGCTATTGCCAGGCAGCCGGTACGGTTGATTTTGATTCTCGGGTGCAGCTGCCGTAGCGCGTGCAATGCTGTGTAAAACCGAACGCAATGTCGATGGCCTCTGCGCTAGAGCATGATTGGAAAGCTGGGCTTTAAAGCGCTCGCTCGCCTCTCGCGCCACTTCCGGCGCCATCGTTGCACGGGTCAGATTTTCAAGGTAGCGTATTTTTTCCGACTGGGAATTCAGGCTTTGCATAGCATTGATATCTGCGCGGCTCAGATCGACCTGACAAAACTTTTCGGATGCTTGCGCTGGTTCGCCTGCGATCGATGCGATGCAACTATCGAACGGCGCCAAGGTGCGCTTCAATCGTTTTGCTGCGCCCAGGTATAAATTCCGGCTGCCGGCGGCAGTGTTCGATGCGCGTTGCGGCATCGCTTCTACCACGGCCTTGATGTGACGGGATAAGGTAGGCGCTATTTTTGGCGATGTCTTGAACGACAACATCCGGCTGGCATACTGCATGCTCCTATGCGGCGTTTGCGACATAGTCGTGGTGTCATTGAAATAATCGCTGTGCTTGTTCAGGACATAAGCAGCAAGCGCGTCTTCGTTGGCGATGTCGATCGCATCGAGCACATTGTCCAACTGTGTCGACACTGCGTAAAAACGGCTCACATTTTTGCGTGTGGTTTTAACAATAACGCCGGCGTCGGCGGGAATCTGTTGCCACATCGGCCGCAAAATCGTGAAGTCATCGGCTTGCCAGTCGTTCAGGGTTTGCGCATCGCAATTCTTGAGGGCGACATTCAATACACCAGAAAAAGCCTCTGCGCGCAGGCGGCCGAATTTGTCAAGTTCGCGTTCAACTGCGCCGTTCAGATCCGGTACATGGTTGCCATCGCAAGCGTTGCTGGATTTAAATTTAAGACAGTAGGCGTTTTCGACCACTTCAACGCAATCTTTCAGGTAAGACGTGACGATCGTCTGTTTGCCTTTGCAATTCCATTTCAGCTCGCTCTGATCGACCATTTCATGCACGGAATCAGGCTTCAGGCCCAGACGCCTCAGTTGTATGCGTGCAATCTCTTCGCGCGTCTTCGCTTGTCCCTTCAACGTATCGATGGCGGACATCAATATCGGCAACGGTGCTTTCAAGGCGTCTGTACGGCGTCGATCCAAATAGTCGATCGCCGTTTCGATGGCCGATCCGGTGTCGATCGCATTGGTGGTGAGATTGATTTGCCGGTTTGCGTGGGCATGCCACAGCGCCACCGGCGTTTGTATCCGCCACAATTCCTTGCCGGCAGCGTTATTGAGCTTGGCGCCGGCCGCGCTCTGGCGGGCGAAGCTGCTTAATTCCGTATGTGTGAAGTTGCCGTGATCGATCCCTGCGGCGGCGAGCATATCGACTGCCGCCCTCAAATCTGCCCATTCCAGACTGCCGTAGATCACGCCGGCGGGGGTATCGCTACGTGCCAGTTCTGGATGCAGCAAAGGCAGCATCATTGACGCGGCCCAGGTGCTTGCTTCGTTGGGCCGTTCCAGGTAGAACCCGGTCCATAGTGCAAATTCTTCCGTTATCTTTGCAATCGATAGATTGGCGCGAATCCGGTTGAGGAAGTTGAAACTGCTGAAATCGACTTCGCTGGCGGAACGGTTGGGGAGGATTAATGCGATGAGCGCGTTGCCGACGATTCTGCGCCGATAAGCATCATCCATATTTGGCAGCGTCGAAATCAGATCATGGAAACCATAGGCTTTTAGAAAGCACCGCATCAAATCGACCAATGCCTGCGACAGCGGAAGTTCGCCGGCGGGAAACGATGTGATGGAAGATTTTGTGCCGGGCAAGAGAAGTGCATGCAAATGCTTCAGCGCGTCGGTTGTCGCAATCTTTACCCGGACGTCGATGTTCTGTTCGTCAAAAAAATCCTGCAAACCCAATAACAGCGCCGGTGTTTGTTGCGCCGGCTGAGGGCGTCGCAGGGGCTTGCCGGGCGGTCCGGCTGGGGACTCTTTTATTGGGATGCCAGGATCGAATTTTGGCGGTGACTGGCGAAGGTAATCATAGGGCGATGGACCTTTTTCGTGCACCGATTCGCGCTTATTGCGAAGACGCTGTAGACGGTGGTCGGGCGCAGCATTGCTCAGCCGGGTGTAGCGCATAGGGTTACCGGGTGCTATCGCCGAAGTAGGTATGGCGGTGTGCGAAGGCATTGGGACAGATGCGTTTGTAGACGCATGCTGGGAATAAATTTGATGAAAAGTCTGATGAAAAGCCTGCGTTTGGCCGATGCCCTGCATAAGAATCTTTCCTTAAGTGGACGGACCGGCAGTTTAGGCAGGGTGCTTTTTTATGTCAAAAGCGTTTGCCTGATGAGATGATGCGGGGTGCGGCTGAATCGGAAATCGGCATGCGATGCTGATATTTCCTACGGCTGTATCAGTGTTGGCACGGGATAAATTTGTAGGAATTATGCGTGGGATATTTGGGCATTTTCTTATGCCAATTTTTGGGACAGGAAACCGGTCATAAAAATGGCGGCCGAGAGGCCGCCGCTTATCAATCTGCTTATTAATAATTTATTAGGTTTTAAATTCTTTAAGTTTTACCGGTAGCGGTGACCCTTCGACAGGCTCAGGGCGAACGGGGTTTTGTGAAAAT
>JAQGNR010000276.1 GCA_028291765.1 Herbaspirillum sp. | reverse complement strand
TTCACAAAAAACCGTTCGTCCTGAGTAGGGCGTTAGCCCGTATCGAAGGATCACCTCAACAGGTAAAAATTTAAGGATTTTAAAATACCCACACAAAAGTCTGAACAACCCATTTTTCCAGGAGCTACTATGTTCAACGTCGCGCACCTCGCTTCCGGTTATGGCCAGAGCCAGGTCATTCATGACATTAATCTGCGCGCAGCCAAACAGGAAATCGTTGCGGTCATGGGCCGCAACGGCATGGGCAAAACCACGCTATTCAAAACCCTGATGGGCATCCTGCCGGCGCGCCAGGGCAGCATCAACATCGATGGCGTCGAAGTGGCCGGCATGGAAAGCCACCAGCGCGTGGCCAATGGCGTGGCCTATGTGCCGCAAGGCCGCATGATTTTTCCGGGCATGACCGTACTTGAAAATATCCAGACCGGCCTGCCCCCGGGCGCGCTGGGAAAAGTGCCGGAAGAACTCTACGTATTGTTCCCGGTGCTCTACGACATGCGCGCCCGCAAGGGCGGCAACCTGTCGGGCGGACAACAACAGCAGCTGGCCATCGCGCGCGCGCTGGCGACCAATCCGAAAGTGCTGCTGCTGGACGAACCGACCGAAGGCATCCAGCCGTCGATCATCAAGGACATCGCCCGCAGCCTGAAGGAAATCCGCAAAATCCGCGAGCTGACCATCATCGTTTCCGAGCAGGTTCTCAGCTTCACGCTGGAAATCGCCGACCGCTTCCTGGTGATCGACAAGGGGCGATTCGTCTACGAAGACAGCAAAGACAAGGTCGATGCAGCGGTCATCAGCCGTTATTTATCAGTTTAAACACACCGAAAGGACACTATGAGACACGGCGATATTTCAGGCAGCAAGGACGCGGTTGGCGTAGCGGTGGTCAATTACAAAATGCCGCGCCTGCACACCAAGGCGGAAGTACTGGAAAACGTGCGCAATATTGCGGCGATGGTAATCGGCATGAAGCAGGGATTGCCGGGCATGGATCTGGTGATTTTCCCCGAATACTCCAGCCACGGCATCATGTACGATCCGGCCGAAATGATGGAAACCGCCTCCACCATTCCCGGTGCGGAGACCGACATCTTCGCGCAGGCCTGCCGTACCGCGAACGTCTGGGGCGTGTTTTCGCTGACCGGCGAACGGCATGAAGAACATCCGCACAAAGTCCCGTACAACACCCTGATCCTGATGAACAACCACGGCGAGATCGTGCAGAAGTATCGCAAGATCATGCCATGGACGCCAATCGAAGGCTGGTATCCGGGCGAGCAGACGTATGTGTCGGAAGGTCCGAAAGGATTAAAAATCAGCCTGATCATTTGCGACGACGGCAATTATCCGGAGATCTGGCGCGATTGCGCGATGAAAGGCGCCGAGCTGGTGGTGCGCTGCCAGGGTTATATGTATCCGGCCAAGGAACAGCAAGTGATGGTCTCGAAGTGCATGGCCTGGATGAACAATATCTATGTCGCCGTCGCCAACGCCACCGGCTTCGACGGCGTGTATTCGTATTTCGGCCATTCGGCGATTGTCGGTTTCGACGGGCGCACCCTGGGTGAATGCGGCACCGAGGAAATGGGTATCCAGTACGCCGAACTATCGATGAATCTGATCCGCGACGCGCGGCGCAACTGGCAATCGCAAAACCATTTGTACAAGCTGCTGCACCGCGGCTACACCGGCAAGATCAATTCCGGCGAAGCGCCGGAAGGCGTCGCCGATTGTCCGTTCGATTTCTACAAGACCTGGGTCAACGATCCGCAAGCCGCCAGACGGCAGGCCGAAGCATTGACGCGCACCACCGCCGGCACCTCCGAGTGTCCGATGGATGGCATTCCGAATTCCTAATCAACCGACAAGGAGATGAACATGCAACATTTTAAAATCAAACCGGGCGTACCGCTGGCGCAACAGGCAGAACTGGGACATAACCGCTGGCATCCGGATCTTCCGTTTCTGTCCTCGGTCAAACCCGGCGAAGCCATCCTGATCGAATCGCTCGATTTCCTGGATGCGCAGATCAAGGACAACGACGACGTCTCCGACGTGAAAAACGTCGACCTGACCCGCGCCCATCCGCTGACCGGCCCGTTCCATGTCGAAGGCGCGGAGCCGGGCGACTTGCTGGTGATCGACCTGCTCGACATCAAGCCGATCACGCCAGTGGGCTTTTCCGGCGTATTTTCCAAGGAAAACGGCGGCGGCTTCCTGGCCGATACCTTCCCGGATGCCGACAAGGCGATCTGGGATTTGAAAGGCCTGTATGCTACCTCGCGCCATATCCCCGGCGTGCGCATCGCCGGCCTGACCCATCCCGGTCTGATGGGCTGCCTGCCATCGCATGCCTTGCTGGCCGAATGGAATCGGCGCGAAGCGCCGCTGGCCGCCAAGGGCCTGGCCAAACCGCCCGATCCGTCCACGGCGGTATTGCGCGGCCTCTCCGGCGCCAAATTCGAAGCCATGGCAAAGGAAGCGGCGCGCACCGTGCCGCCGCGCGAACACGGCGGCAATACCGATATCAAGGATTTGTCGGCAGGCAGCCGGATCTTCTTTCCGGTGTATGTGAAAGGCGCCGGCTTCTCGATGGGCGATCTGCACTTCTCGCAGGGCGACGGCGAAATCGGTTTTTGCGGCGCGATTGAAATGGACGGCGTCAGCCATGTCGGCTTCGATCTGATCAAGGGTGGCATGGCGAAATACAATATTACGTCGCCGATTTTCATGCCCAGCATCGTCAAGCCGCATTATGAACAATGGCTGACTTTCGAAGGTATCAGCGTCGAAAACGGCATCAACTATTACCTCGACGCCACCGTCGCCTACCGCCAGGCCTGCCTGAAAGCAATCGATTATCTGACCCACTTCGGCTATACCGGCAGCCAGGCATACATGCTGCTGACGGCCGCGCCGGTCGAAGGCCGTATCGGCGGGATTGTCGACATCCCCAATTGCGCCTGCACGGTGTCACTGCCGACCTCGATCTTCGATCAGGACATCACGCCCAAAGGCATGATGAACGATAAATCGTACTGGGGCCGATAGGAGAAACCGAATGCCACTTTACGACATACGCTGCGGCCATTGCGATGGCATATTCGAAAAGCTGCTGCCGATGCGCGCACTCCATAGCGCCACGGAGTGCCCATACTGCCGGCAGCAGACCGCTGCCGCACCGCTGCTGACGGGCGGTCATGTGGCGCTCAAGGTGACGCAGCCCTGGAAACCGCGCAACGGGGCGGAACAACTGGCCGGCATGGGCGCGGGTGGTCCCGGCGCCCATGCCGGGGCCGCCCGCAGCAGTGTGCTGCATAACTGCAAGGGGTTTAATTGCAGTATCTGCGATACCTGAGTAAGGTCCGGGTCCGCTATACGAAATCATCGCACGATCTGCTAAACTTCGGCCGCGCCACCATTTATTTACTTTCCGCGACCCAGCATGACCGAGCCATCCAGCGACAAACCGATGTTTTACGATCCGACCGAACGCCGCATCCGCAGCTTCGTCACCCGCGCCGGCCGCTTGTCGGTTGCGCAGGCGCGCGCCATCGAAGAGTTGTCGCCGCGCTTTTGCGTGCCTTATAAAAAAGAGCCGCTGGATCTCGATCTATGCTTCAGCCGCCCAGCACCGACCATACTTGAAATCGGTTTCGGCATGGGCGATTCCACTGCCAGCATCGCCGCATCGATGCCGGATCGAAATTTCATCGGCGTCGAAGTGCATACGCCCGGCGTCGGCAGTTTACTGAAACTGATCGGCGAGCAAGGTCTGGAAAACCTGCGCATCATCCAGCACGATGCAGTGGAAGTATTGACGCATATGATTGCGCCCGGGTCGTTGGCTGGCGTGCATGTATTCTTTCCCGATCCCTGGCATAAGGCGCGGCACAATAAACGCCGTCTGATTCAAGCCCCGCTGGTGAGCCTGCTGGCATCGAGATTGGCGCCCGGTGCTTATCTGCACTGTGCAACGGACTGGGAGGAATATGCGGTGCAGATGCTGGAAGTACTCAGCGGCGAACCGGCCTTGCGCAATAGCGCCGACGGCTATGCGTCCCGCCCGGCCTATCGTCCAGTGACCAAATTCGAAAATCGCGGCCTGCGCCTGGGCCATGGCGTGTGGGATCTGGTGTTCGAGAAACGTGCGGTATAAGCCAACGGCGGATACGGCGCTGGTACGCAGAAAAAATAGTCTCCATAAGCTTTATCCGGCAGCATGGCAATAGCAGTGCCAACACTGGCAAGTCGGTAGTCGCCCCGGTCGGGAAAAAATAGAATGCGCGCTCGCCGTCTGAATCTGCTAACGGAGCACAATGAATTTCCCGACCCTGAGCGGCCTGCAGCCGATGCTGCCTATGCCGCTAAACAATGCCGCGCACACGCCACTTCCGCATAATCCGAACAATCCACACAACCCGATCCTCCCCTCTCGTCATGCCGGCAATGCATCGTTCGCCGATCGCGCCCGCGAGATTCATTACCGTTATAAAAGGCTGGGGCCGGCTAAAACACCACTGGCCGAGCGGCAGGATCAAATGTCCAGATCCGACCCGGTGCAACGACGCATACACAATATCGATCAGCACTTATATCAGCGCTGGCGTGCACTTGGCAGTTTCAACCAAGCCGATGGTATTGCGGTAACCAACGACCACCAGTTCAATCGCACCGACCGGGTTTTCATCCGCTCGATGACAGCCTTAAACCGGTATTCCGAACCTTTCCCGGACATGGATGAAAGCACGTTCGAATCGCTCTATTCAGGCGTAATCGAGCGCGGTCTGCGCTGGGCCGCCTCAGAGCGTATCGCCGACTGGTCCGCCGCCGATGTGCTGGCAGCCGTGTGCCATCATCGGGACGAAAAATGCGACAGTCAACGCATGCGCATTGGCCGCACCAGCAAACCCAATGACGTCATCTTCGATGAAGCCGCGCAACTCTATCGGCTCACCATCGATCCCGCCCCGGCGCCGGCATCCATGGCGGCCATCAGGGCTTGCTTCTTCACCGCCCTGTGCGACAACTGGCAAGATGCCGCGCTGGGTCAGCACCTGTTGCCGAGCATGCCGATCGCGCCCGACCATGGCCGCTTCCGGTATGACGGCGGCGTCCTGCACGCTGCCGTCAATCTGGGACTCGATGCCGTGGTCGATCGCTTATATGAAAAAGCGCCGAGCTTGCAAGACATGACAGCGATGCGACCCCTGATGACCCTGCCGGGACGCCATCTGGCCGGACAACCGGACGGCCTGATTAGCGCGCAGCGCAGGCAAGACCTGATCGACGCATTCCTGGGCTCCCCAAATACCGATACCGATACCAAAACACCGCCGCGCTACAACGCAAGACCCGGCGCCAAACAAATAGGCGGCGTTTACCTCACCAGCGCCGAATTGCGGACGATCGTTAAAGAGACGATGCGAATGCTGGCGCTCGATACCCAATTTACGATTGGCACACCATTCCATTCGATTGCCTGCACGGCGCTACGCATCGGGCCGCTGCAAGGTGTCGACATCAGCAACAATCCGCAATCGCTGTTGCCGGATTTCGCGGCGCTGAACCAGCGTTGGCATGCCGATCCTCAAACGCCCACCGAACCGTGGCTGGCGGCGGCCTATCATTGCTGCTGGTCGATAGCGGCAGCGGCCGCACCAGGGAGCAACAGATCGTGACGCAAGTGAGCGCCGCCTTTGCACCGATCCTGAGCCGGATCGACGATGCCGAAACGCGGGCGATTCCGATCTGGCTGGAAGGCTATCCGCCTGAAATCACATGGAATCTGCTGACCAGACTGGCGCAATTTCAGGACAAGTACCTGACGCCGATGCAAAGGCGCATGTGCAATCATTTCCGTTACCTGAGCGGGTCGGTCGAAACCCTCTACTACGTCAACGAGCAGGATTTAATCGCGCAACTGACGGCCTATCTGTCGCAACGCGTGCTCGCCTATGCGCCGCAGCCTGTGTGCGATGAAGCCGCGCTCCTCAGAAAAATACAGCACGAGAAGCAAGACGAGCCAGACCTCGCGCCTACCGCCACCGCCACCGAGCTTGCGGCGGCAAAAAAACAGTTTCTCAACGACTTGCCCGCAGATCGGATCATCCAGGCCAGAGCCAGGGAATTGCTGCGGCTGCGCGCTTTGCCCTACAGCACAGACGAACTGAATGCCGTGATCGCCATACTGGCCAGCAACATCAACCGGTGCCCTGCATCGATAGGGCTGGACGACGTACTCGACCTTGCCGATGGCATGTTTTCCAGTCCGACGATTGAAACCATCGTCACCGCATTGGCCAGCGGCGATCTGAAGCGCATCCTTGGATTGCTGCCGTTTGTCATGCCGGCTTACGATGTCGAAGAAGGCCTGCGCGCGGGCGACACAGACCGCGCGCTTGAGGGTGCGGTCAATCTCGGCAAAGACGCGCTTTTCACACTGCTGCAGGGCGGCGTCGAAGCCGGTTTGCAGCGGCAGCTCGCGCGCGATGCGCTACTGGCCGGCCGCATGCACCTCCCGGCGCACGAAGCGGCATCGGTCGCGCTGTTGCGCAGCATGGCCAACCATTTCCCCAGCCTTGAAGCCGAGCAATTATCTGCGCGCAGGACATTGACCGATCCTGACCCGTTCGACCTCCATGCCGCCAGCGCGTCGACCACCGACGCCTCCTTCGATGCCTTGCGCGAACGGGTGCGCAATGGCGAATCAGTCACGATGCAAACGCCCGACCGGCAACACGTGCAACTGCTTGAGTTGAGCGAACAGGAGCGTGTTGTCCCCGCCCGGCCGACAGAAGGCGGATGGGCGGAATGTAATCTGCGCGGCGAAACAGTCTTGGGGGCGCCGCCGATTCTGCGCTCGCCCGAATCGGGCCGGCACTATGCTCTGACGGACATGCCCGGCGTGCCGGGCGGCGCCGGCGCCATTACGGATGCTGATCTGCAGAACAGGCCAACGGTGCGCGCCGCCACGGATTATCTATATGCGGTAAGCGAACTGCCGGAAGTCACACGCGCAGATAAGAATCCGCGAGGCTTATTGCGCAAGCTGATCCACTATGCGGACACAGCCGCGTTCAGGGAATTCGAGGATTTTTTTGTCGACACCTATAAAAATTCGGCGACGATGCGGATCATGATGAATAGCGCACTCATGCGTAAAACAAAAAGCAAGTCGCCGCCCTGCACGGTCCACTTCGATGCGCAGAAGGCCCATTGGTCCGGCAACGATCTCTATTTTCTGTCGGACGAGGCGCTCAAGCGCGCGCATTACCTCTCGCCTGACGGACCGGTTTCATTCCAGCGGCAACGCATGTGGATACACGAAACCGTGCATCTTCTGACTGAATTGAGCGACCTGGAAAATACCCGGAAAGAGGCGTCTTCACATCGCGGCCCGGTCGTGTATTTCACCGACCGTATTCAATACGAAATCGCCACAGGCATGCCGGTTCTATCGCGCATGAACTATGCGCGCGCCCCGTTCAGCAACTTCGACAATCAACCGCTGGCGCTGGCGCGCCCGGAAGCCGAGCGCATCAATACCTGCCGCGACTGGATGATCGCCGAAGACAATTATCTCGACCAAATCCTCGGTCACGATCTGAGGATCACCGCCGCCACCAAGGTTCTGGGGCTAGCAGTCGTCGACCGGGCCACGGTACGCGGCGCGCTGGCGCTGCGCACCCATTTCAAAACCATGCAGACGCTGATCCCGGCGCGTGTCGACGCTATCGTCAGCGCCACCATGCGCAATCTCGATTCGCTGTCCCCGTTTGCATCGCACCGTCCGATATCGGACGCGCTGCTGAGATCGCTGATCTCAAAAAGCAAATTGTTTCGCCGATTGTGCATCGCCTGGCTCGCCCATCATCGCCCGATGCCGCTGAGCTTCGAGTTGTTCGATTTCAATAGCGTGCCCGGATGGCGCAAAACCACCTTGGCGCATCATCTGGCCGCCGACGGCAATACCATGTGGATCAACGTCAACCCGATCTATTACTTCACTGAATACGGCAACGAAAAGATGTCGCTGGCACGAAAAGTCATGGGCTCGCTGATCGACGTGATCATGCGGGAAGCCCTGCCCTCGCTGCCGCTGCCGCCGCTGGCCGATGCTTACGCCGAACGCGGTTTGCGCGTGCTGCTTGAAAACCGGGTCATGGCCGAGATAGGCGAAACAGCGACGCCGCGCCTGTGCGCGGCACTCAGCGAACGCGAGGATGCCTACCTGCGCACGCTGACCGCTGTGGCGCGCGCGGTCCGCAGCGAAGACGCATTTCTGAAACGCGCCGGAAAAACCGATCAGCCATCGGTGTAATCGCATTTAAATACTGTCCCGCGCAAGACTTCGCCGGATGCGGCATCCTGCCAAACATGTCAGACACCATAGGATGTCGCGGGCGAAGCCAATAGAATGTCCCTTTGCTTGCGCGGAATATCCACTTCATGACAATCTTCGGACTGACAGCACTGCCATCAATGGCATCGCCCGCAATAAATTCAATAAACGCAATAACCACAAACAACACTTCAATCCATTCCACGCAGCCGATACCAACCACCTTCAGCTCTTTTTCCGAACGCCGCGCATACCGTCCCTTCCCGCTGCAAAACACTGCCGCCGCAACGCTACGCTATCAGCGCCACGATCGGGAGCCGGCAACTGGGCCGCAGCGAAGCGCCAACAGAAGCCGACAGCGGCGCGAGATATCAACATACGGGAAATCGGACTGGGGCCTGGTCGAATCCGAATTCCCCAGTGAAACTATCCGGGAGCCAATTCCCCACAGCGCATTGCCGGAAACCATCGTGGCGCCCGCCTCGACAAAGCTGGGCACAGCACATCGCGCGGCCCTCCTTTTTGCACGTACTTATGCCAATGTTTTCGACTGTACGTGGGCGGAGGCGCAAAAGAAATTGCGGCAGGCCGATCAGACCGTGTATCACAGTTGGCGTCATCTAAAAGGTCTGGACGAGGTAGCCTGGCCGCAAGCCGCCGACGACCAGCCGCGCAGCGCATACGATCTGGTGCATGCGGCCAATTCGTTTACAGCGTATTTGCATATGCATCCGGCGCTCGACGATGCGACCGCGCTCGGCGTTGCGCGGCACTATCTCACGCTGCCGGCAACGACTGCGATGGAAGACAACATCCTGTCGGATTTCTATCAAGGCGTATTGCAACGTGGATTGCATTGGATCGATCCGGTCAAAGTACGCGCCAACAAATTATCTGCGGCACAGATTCTGCAAACAGTCATTCGCCACCGGCATCCACCGATCAAGACCCGTGCCGCGCTTACGGAGCGGCTGCGCAACGAACGCGACGTCATCATCGACGAGGCCGCGCTGATTGCGTTTAACGCACAATCCGGCCCAGACATCATTGCGCAAGATGCGTCAATGCAAATCATCCGGGCGCATTACGCCAGCGCATTGATCGACGAATGGCAGGATGCGGCGCTTGGTCTCAGCCTGCTGCCCTCCTCACCGGTTGCGCCCGCCTATGCCAAATTCTGGTACGACGGCGCCGTCCTGCAAAATGCCCGCGGCAAAGACCTGGAACAAATCGTGGATGCGTTGTACAGCGGCGCGCCCTATGCCGATGAAGGCACAACGACGCAACAGTTGATCGCCGACGCCGGACGCGCCCGCCATCTGCCGGGACAACCGGATGGCCCCATCGATATCGCGCGGCAGCAAGATATGACAATCTGGATGTACGGCGATACGGAAAAGTCGCCACGCTATCGGCAACGTGCCTCAACCGTGCAGATCGCCGGTGTCTGGCTGACCCGCAAGGAACTGCGCGATATCGTTGAAAAGACGATGCACAGCTTGATGCTGGATACTTTTTATCCCGCCGGCACGCCACTGCATGCGATCGCAACGGTATTGATCCGTCTGGGGCCTTTGCATGGAATAGCGTTCGATGCCTTCGAGGACCCCGCGACGCTGATGCAAGCCTTTAACCGGCTCAAACAGGCCTGGCACATGGCGCCCCATTCGGTCATTGCGCCAGCGCTTTGCGCAGCCCACTATCTGGCGCAAACCAGCGACGTGCTATTTCTCGATAAAAGCGCTTCGCTAACATCCGCCAGGCAGATTAATGAGCAAGTACTCGGCGCTGTCATGCCGGCGCTGCGCAAAGCAGGTCTTGATCCGGATGCCGACTTCACGCAACTGCTGAAACTGATCGATGATCAGGGGTCTCTGCGCCGGCCTCCTCCTCTCGCTATCCTCAGTAAATCCCTGGGCTCGGACAAACTCCGCATCTATCTGGATATTCAGGCGCGTGCACAAGGTCGCGCTCATGCGCCGGAGACTATTTCCTATTCCGATACGCCGGATTTAAATCATCAGCTTCACGATTACCTTGAGCAGCGCCTGCTGGCACAAGCGCCACTTCCGGCATACAGCGAAGACTTCCTGGCCACCAAGATTTTGCGGCGCGAATTTTCGATGACGGATGCCGATTTACAACGAATCACCACGATCACAATCCCCAACCCCACAGGAAGGGCGACCCGGCTGGTCTCAATGACGCCGCTTAAAAAATTTTTAATCCGCGCCAAATTCTCAAACCCCCACATGACGTTTAACGGCATCACCATCGATGCCAGACAGAAACTGGAAGCCGAGAAAAAACAGGCCGCCGATGGTTTGTTCCATCACCCGATCGTCCTGGCTAAAAGCAAAGAGATCGCGCGCCTGGCCGCGGTCCCTTACACCACTGCGGATATCGACGCCATACGTCACGTTCTGGTGAAAAATATTATGGCCGTGCAGCAGACTTTATCGTTAGACGATTTGCTGAACTTTTTCAGGCCGTTCACCTTGTCCGGCAGCCCCATGATGACCTCGATCATCGACACCCTGGGCAGCGGCGACCCCAGGCAAATACTGGGCTTACTCCCGTTTGTAATTCCTTTGTACGATATCGAGGAAGGCATCCGGCTCGGCGACCGGGAGCGTGCCATCGATGGCGTCATTCATTTTGGCGAAGATGCGATTTTTACGGCGCTTGGCGTCGGCGCGGAAAAGTTCATGCTGCGGCAACTGGCGCGCGACGCCGAGGCGATGCTATTGGCGCGTTCAACCATGTCGCCGGCTGAACGGGTGGGGGTGGACACACTGCGCACGATGGCGGCATTGATACCGGAAGTATCGGCCGAACGATTGACGCCGCGCGGCGGGATTGTCGCCGAAGATACCTATCACGTTCATACCCGGGAAGGCGCCGCATCGGCCCGTACCATACCGAAAGCCCTGGAAGCGGCGGCATCGATCGACAGCCCCCCGCCGCCTCACATGCTGTTCCTTGACAACGAACGGCGCAGCATACCGGCAGCGCCAACCGACTATGGCTTCACCGAGACCGATTTCCGGGGCAAACCCATATTCGACGCGCCGCCGGTTTTCAGCAATCGGGAAGCCGAAAGTTATTACCGCCTGAATCGAGGTTTCAGTTTGCCGGGAGGCGCCATCGGCATCAAGCCAGCGGATCTGATCAAACGCGATACGGTAGCGAATGTTCACGCCTATTGGCAATCGATCGCCAACCTGCCCGGCATACGCACCAGAAGCCCGGCGCCGGCGGATATGATCCGTACTTTATTCAGAAGTGCGAACCATCCTTTATCTGCATCGTTCGAACAGTTCTGGATTGACGCCTATGAACGTTCGGAAACGGCCGCCACGATCATCAACTATGCCTACAGCAGATCACCTTATATAGCGCAATGCTGCGACGTTAAATTCGGTGGCCAGGAGGCGCTCTCGAAAGGCGATTATATCGAGTTCATGAGCGACGACGATCTTGCCACCGCACACTATGTCACGCCAACCGGCAGCAGCGTTTTTCAACGCCAGCGCATGTGGATACATGAATCGATACACTGGCTGACCAAGCTGAAAGACCCGCTGCCACATGAAGCGCATAACAATCGCGGCGGCGCCGTCTATCTGACGGACCGGATATTGTCTGAACTCGGCGCGAATCCTCCGCTGGCGCCGCGCACGGCTTATAAGTTACAAACAATCTCGAAGACCGCTGAAAGCGCGCGCGCAGCACGCCAAGGGTGGCAGAGAGCTTTACGTAAAAACCACGAATGGACCATTGCCGAAAATATGCATCTCGACAAAATCCTGGACGCCGATCGGACTTTCCCTGCCAGCATGCAAGTCATCGGCGAGAACATTGCCGATCGCGTCACTGTGCGGCAAGGCATCGGACTTGGCAAATATCTTAAATCCCTGGGTAGGCTAGGCGAAGGCAACACGGCGCACATCACTTCCCTGCTGACCGACAGTTTCGCTTCTGCCCCACAGGTTCACATTAGAGCCTTCATTCAGGCATGCGTATCGCGCAGCAAAACCTTTCGGATGCTGGCCGCCGCCTGGCATGCCCAAGCCAAACATGCCGCCCCGATAGAGATCGGTCTGCGCAACCTGGATGCCAAAATTCTGCAGCATAAATCTCGCAGCCGTAGTGCACATACGATTGCGCAAGACCGCAGCAGCATATGGATCAATGATCAAGCGCTTTATTATTTTTCGGAATACGATATCGAGCTGCTCAATAGGCCCCGTCAATACGCGGGCGCCATGATCGATTTATTCCTGACCGAGATGACACCGGTAATGCATGCGCTACCGCTGAAAAACCCGTTTTATGAACGCGGTCTCGGCGTACTGCTTGAAAATAAAGTGCTGCAGGAAATGGGCGACAACTCGCAGCAACGGATCTGTGCGGCATTGGCCTATGACCCTAACGCCTATCTGCGCGATCAAAGCACCGTGACCCGTGCGGCCGCCAGCGAGGACGGCTATCTGGAACAAGTGATCAAGACACGCGCGCGATCCAATAGCGCGCCCTAGGCAGAACCGTGAAAATCCGACAAAATCCGACAAAATTCTTGTATTCTATCGGGCAGCGCCATTCCCTATTTATTTCACCTCAAGGATTTCAGGATGCCGACCCCGACCGATCAAGCCCAGAATCCAATGGCAGAGGCGCTGGCGCAACTGCTGACGTTCGGCACACGTGAGGAAATCCAGGACGCCGCCCATAAGTTCGCGGCGTCGGAGCGGCCACAAGAAATGAAGGCCTGCTACAAGAAGCTGTCAGAAACCGACAAGGGCGACCTGAATGCGCGCTTCGTCTATTCGCAACTGGTCGAGGACGGCTCCCACAAGACACGCGCCGAGTCGCGCGACCTGATGCTGGCGATCCTGGACGACTTTCCGCAGATCCTCGAACTTAATACGGAAGGCAATTGCCTGCTGATCCGCTATACGGCCGAGCGCTGCCGCGACCTCGGACCGCAGCAAAAGGCGATCGATCTGTCCCGCAAGCTGGCGCCCCTGTCGGGCATTGCCGGAGATTATTTCCTGTTGAGCGAAATCCTGTCGCAGATCAACAATCTGGAGGAATCCATGATTGCCTTGCAGAAGGCCATGAGCCTCGACCCTGCATTCGACACGGAGACCAACCGCGATACCCTGAAAATCTGGCAAGCCGGACTGGAAAAGCCTGCCGTGGAACATGCCGCGCAAAAGCGGAAAAAGATCGGCCGCTATCCGCAGACCAAGGATTTCCTGGGCGACCTGACGCCGCTGATCATGGATCACATCGCGGTCGATCTGAAAAGCCAGCCCAAATTCATCAACAAGGCCACGCGCTTCTTCACGATGGGCTCCTGTTTCGCCAGGAATATTTCTGCCAGTCTGAACAAGGGCGGCTATTCCAGCACGCACATGGAGATCTCCGAATACATCAACACCACGTTCGCCAACCGGGCGTTTGTGGACTGGCTCGACGCCGACGCCGATACCGACAATGCAGTCAATGAACGCATCAAGGAACTGCTGCCGGCGCAATGGAATCCGCAAAACACGCTGGAAAAAATGCGCGATACGGATGTGTTCATCCTGACGCTGGGCGTCGCCCCGGCCTTCTTCGATCGCGCTACCGGCGAGTTCGTCCTGCCGCGGCCGACCGCACTTAATTCACGCGTGCTGGCAGAAAAATATGAATACCGTACGACGACCGTGCAGGAGAACGTCGATAACGTCCTCTACCTGATCAATTTCATCCGCAAGCTGTCGCCGACGGTCAAGATCGTCATTACGGTATCGCCGGTGCCGCTGCTGGCGTCGTTCGAATTCGAATCCTGCGTCGCCGCCGACTGCCTGTCGAAAAGCACGATGCGGCTGACGGCGCATGAAGTGGTCAATAATTCCAAGCTCGAAAACATCATCTACTGGCCGTCGTTCGAAATCTTCCGCTGGGGCGGATCCAACGCCAGCAATTTTTACGCAGCCGACGACGGCGCTGCCTGGCATGTCTCCGAAGAAAAGGTCAACCAGACCATCGACGCCTTCATCGACATCTTCCACGACTGAGCACCCTAGGAAAATTCAGCAATCAACGCGATGATTTCATCGCCATAAGTTTCCAGCTTCTTCTCACCCACACCGCTCACGCCGCGCAGATCGTCCAGCGATGCCGGCTGCGCTCTGGC
Organism: Herbaspirillum sp.; assembly: GCA_028291765.1. Taxonomy (GTDB): domain Bacteria; phylum Pseudomonadota; class Gammaproteobacteria; order Burkholderiales; family Burkholderiaceae_D; genus Herbaspirillum. Next base: position 2,955 of record JAQGNR010000276.1, on the reverse strand, counting down.
GATTTCGCGCATGGTTGCGTCGTGGAAGATGACGTAGGCAGGCACGTTGTGCTTGCGGGCGGTCTCGACCCGCCACCAGCGCAACTTCTCGAAGATAAGTTGTTCGGTCGGCGAAAGGCCGGATTCGACAAACCCTTTGGATTTGGACACACGCGCCGTTTTTACCGGCTTCTGGTATTGCCGCAACTGCACCTGCTGCCCGCCGGTCAGCACGGGCCGCGCGGCGTCGGTCAGTTTCAACGCGTTATAGGAATCGTAATCGACCACCAGCAGCCCCAGCGCAATGACTTGCCGCAGAATCGCGCGCCACTCCGCTTCGCTGCCGGCGCTGCCGATGCCAAAGGTAGAGAGTTCCTCATGACGCCATTGCTTGACCTTTTCCGAGTCGATCCCGCGCAGCACATCGAGTACATGGCCGGCGCCGAAACGCTGCCCGACCCGGTACACGGTCGACAATAATTTCTGCACCATCACCGTTGCATCGAAGGAAACCGGCGGCGCCAGGCAGGTATCGCAATTGCCGCAAGGCGCAGCGCTCTGTCCGAAATATTCCAGCAAGCGCATGCGGCGGCAATGCAAGGTTTCGCACAAACCCAGCATTGCATCGAGCTTGACGCCCAGCACGCGCTTGAAGGTTTCATCGGCCTCGGACTCTTCAATCATGCGGCGTTGTTGCACCACATCCTGCAGACCGTAGGCCATCCAGGCGTTGGCCGGGCCGCCGTCGCGGCCTGCGCGGCCGGTTTCCTGGTAATAGCCTTCGATACTCTTGGGCAGATCCAGATGCGCGACAAAACGCACATCCGGCTTATCGATGCCCATGCCGAAGGCAATCGTGGCGACCATCACAACGCTTTCCTCGCGCAGGAAGCGCGCTTGATTGGCGGTGCGTTTCCGATAGTCCATGCCGGCGTGATAAGGCAAGGCGGCGATGCCGTTCTCGGCCAGGAATTCGGCGGTTTCTTCCACCTTTTTGCGGGACAGGCAATACACGATACCGGCATCGCCGTTATGCGCGCCCTGAATAAAATCGAGCAGCTGTTTGCGGCCGTTGGCCTTTTCGACGATCTGATAGCGGATATTGGGACGGTCGAAGGAGGCGACGAATTGCTGCGCTTGTTCCAGTTGCAAGCGCCGGATGATTTCTTCGCGCGTTTGCTGATCGGCGGTCGCCGTCAGCGCAATGCGCGGCACATGCGGAAAGCGTTCGTGCAGTACGGAGAGTTTGATGTATTCGGGACGGAAATCATGGCCCCACTGCGATACGCAATGCGCCTCATCGATGGCGAACAGCGCGATATTGGACTGCTCCAGCAGATCGAGGCAACGCGGCGTCATCAGACGTTCCGGCGCGACGTACACCAGATCGATCTCGCCGCGCCGCACGCGACGTTCGATCTCGGACGATTCTTCGTAGGTCTGGGTGGAATTCAGAAATGCGGCGCGCACGCCGACTTCAGCCAGCGCATCGACCTGATCCTGCATCAAGGCGATCAGCGGCGACACCACTACCCCCACGCCATCGCGCACCAACGCCGGAATTTGATAACAGAGCGACTTGCCGCCGCCGGTCGGCATCAGCACCAGCGCATCGCCGCCACGTAAAACCTGCTCGACAATCGCCTGCTGTTGGCCGCGAAACGAGGGATAGCCGAATGTGGTCTGCAAAATTTCGAGCGCGCGCGCGCTCTGGGTTGGCGCCGGCGTTGACATCAATCCGCCCAAACCACCAGCCCGTAATAGGCCGTCGCAAGAATGAGGATACCGAACGCGATGCGGTACCAGGCGAACAATGTGAAATCGTGGCTGCCGATGTAGCGCAACAGCCAGCGCACGCAAATGAACGCCGACAGGAACGCCGCAATCGTGCCGACCGTCAGCAAGGGCATATCGGCGGAATCCAGCACCGCGCGCGCCTTGTAGAGCGAATAAACGGTCGCGCCGAGCAGGGTCGGGATGGCCAGGAAAAATGAAAATTCGGTCGCGACCTGGCGCGAAAGACCGAACATCATGCCGCCGATAATCGTCGCACCCGAGCGGCTGGTGCCGGGGATCAATGCGAAGGCCTGCGCACAACCGATTTTCAGCGCATCGACTACTGTCATGTCGTCGATGGAATCGACCCGCGCTAAACGGTTGGCGCGGTTGTCGAGGCTGTCACCCAAGCGCGCATGGCGGCGCTCGACCCATAGGATGATCAGCCCGCCGACGATAAAGGCAGTCGCCACCGGCACCGCTGAAAACAGATGCGCCTTGATCGCTTTGCTGAATAAAACGCCGAGTACCGCCGCCGGCAGAAACGCCACGATCAGATTGATCGCCAGACGCTGCGCCTTACGGTCTGAAAACAGGCCGCTCAAGACCAAGGCAATACGTATCCGGTATTCCCAGCAAACGGCAAGGATCGCCCCGGCCTGGATCACGATTTCAAATACGTCTACTTTTTCTTTTGGGAAGGTTGGACTGGTGAAATTCAGCACGCTGCCAGCCAGGATCAAATGGCCGGTGGAAGAAATTGGAAGGAACTCGGTGAGTCCTTCGACGATGCCCATGATGAGTGCTTTTAGTGATAGGAGTGTGTCCATGCTTGCCGGTTATAGGTTTTTCGAGTTTTCTGTGCGTATCCTTTAAGTTTTACCTATTGAGGTGATCCTTCGATACGCCGCGTTGCGGCTACTTAGGACGAACGGTTTTTCTTTAAATTTTCACAAAAACCCGTTCGTCCTGAGTAGGGCAACGCCCGTATCGAAGGATCACCTCAATAGGTAAAACCTAAAGAATTTAAAAAAAATCGTAACGGGTTTTGGTGAAATTTTAAAAAAATCCCGTTCGCCCTGAGCAGGCCGCAGGCCGTGGGTTTCCGATAGCCCTGAGCCTGTCGAAGGGAGGGTCACTGCAAAACTCAAATTTTCTTAGACTTTTGTGAAAATTTAAAAAACACCCGTTCGTCCTGAG
>JAQGNR010000231.1 GCA_028291765.1 Herbaspirillum sp. | reverse complement strand
CAGCCTGTTGCAGGCCGGCGGCAATATGGAAGGCAAGGAAACCCGCTTCGGTATTAGCGCCTCGTCCTTGTTTGCCGCGATCACAACGGCAGCATCATGCGGCGCGGTCAACGCGATGCACGATTCGTTGATGCCACTGGGCGGCATGACAACGATGCTGTTGATGCAGTTCGGCGAAGTCATTTTCGGCGGCGTCGGTTCCGGCTTATACGGCATGTTGATTTTTGCGATTCTGGCAGTGTTCATTGCCGGTCTGATGATCGGCCGCACACCGGAATATCTGGGCAAGAAAATCCAGGCTTACGACATGAAAATGACCTCGATTGCGATCCTGGTGACGCCGGCATTGGTATTGATCGGCACGGCCATCGCAGTGATGTGCGATGCGGGCAAGGCCGGCATTCTGAACCCCGGCGCGCATGGCTTTTCGGAAATTCTGTACGCCTTCACTTCGGCGGCCAACAATAACGGCAGTGCGTTTGCCGGTTTGTCGGCTAATACACCGTTCTATAACGTCATCCTTTCGATTGCGATGTGGTTCGGCCGCTACGCGATGATCGTGCCGATTCTTGCGGTCGCCGGTTCGCTGGCATCCAAAAAGCGTCTGGAAGTCACTGCCGGCACCTTGCCTACGCATGGACCGTTGTTTGTAGTGCTGCTGATCGGTACCGTGGTGTTGCTGGGCGTATTGAATTACGTGCCTGCGCTGGCGTTGGGGCCGGTGGTCGAACATCTGCAATTGTTCGCGCCGCATCTTTCCGCAACGGTTGTTTCCACACATTAATAGGAGCTTGTCATGTCATCACGTAAAAGCTTGACGCTTTTCGATGCCGCATTGATCGGCCCAGCCGTCATCGATGCTTTCAAAAAATTGGGGCCGCGTACACAACTACGTAACCCTGTGATGTTTGTCGTCTATATCGGCAGCATCCTGACGACCTTGCTGTTGATCCAATCGTGGGTCGGCAAGGGCGAGGCCGAGCCCGGCTTTATTCTGGCCATCACACTGTGGTTGTGGGTCACCGTTTGGTTCGCCAACTTTGCCGAATCGCTGGCCGAAGGCCGCAGCAAGGCGCAAGCCGCTTCGTTGCGTGCATTGAAGCAGACCGTCAGCGCGAAGAAGCTGGCAGCTCCCCGCAGCAACGGCACCGGCAACGACCGCAGCCGCTGGACGGCGCAGCCTGCCTCGGCGCTGATCAAGGGCGATGTGGTAGTGGTCGAAGCCGGCGATGTGGTGCCGGCCGACGGTGAAGTGATCGAAGGCATTGCTTCGGTCGATGAAAGTGCGATCACGGGCGAATCGGCCCCGGTGATCCGCGAGTCGGGCGGCGATTTCTCTGCTGTGACCGGCGGCACCCGCGTATTGTCCGATTGGCTGGTAGTGCGCGTGACCGTTAATCCAGGCGAAGCCTTTATCGATCGCATGATTGCGATGGTGGAAGGCGCCAAACGTCAAAAGACGCCAAATGAAATCGCGCTGACGATCTTGCTGGTGGCGTTGACCATTGTGTTTCTGCTGGTGACGGTGACCTTGCTGCCGTACTCCTTGTTCAGCGTGAGCGTGGCCGGTGCTGGTCTGCCGGTGACTATTACCGTGCTGGTCTCGTTGTTGGTTTGCCTGATTCCAACCACCATCGGCGGCTTGTTGTCGGCCATCGGTGTGGCTGGTATGAGCCGCATGATGCAGGCCAATGTGATTGCCACTTCCGGCCGTGCAGTCGAAGCCGCGGGCGACGTCGATGTGCTGCTGCTGGACAAGACCGGCACCATTACGCTGGGTAATCGTCAGGCTTCCGCCTTCTATCCCGCTACCGGCGTGACCGAAGAGCAATTGGCCGATTCGGCGCAACTGGCGTCGATTGCCGACGAAACCCCGGAAGGCCGCAGCATCGTGGTGCTGGCCAAGCAGCGGTTTAATATTCGCGAACGCGATATGACGGCATTGAATGCGCAATTTGTGCAGTTCTCGGCGCAGACCCGCATCAGCGGTATCGATGCCGGTGAACGTGCGGTGCGCAAAGGCGCTGCTGCATCGATCAAACAGTATGTCGAAGCATTGGGTCGTCCGTATCCGGCCGATGTTGCCAAAATGGTCGATGAGATTTCCAAGCGCGGCAGTACGCCGCTGGTGGTGGTCGACGCCGGCCGTGTGATGGGCGTGGTCGAGCTCAAAGACATCGTCAAGGGCGGCATCAAGGAACGTTTTGCCGAACTGCGCCGCATGGGGATCAAGACCGTCATGATCACCGGCGACAACAAGCTGACCGCGGCTGCGATTGCCGCCGAAGCAGGCGTCGACGATTTCCTGGCCGAGGCGACACCGGAACAAAAGCTCAAGCTGATTCGGGATTATCAATCCGACGGCCGCTTGGTGGCGATGACCGGCGACGGCACCAACGACGCACCGGCGCTGGCCCAGGCCGATGTCGCCGTGGCGATGAATTCCGGCACCCAGGCCGCTAAGGAAGCCGGCAATATGGTCGATCTGGATTCGAATCCGACCAAATTGCTTGAGATCGTCGAAATCGGCAAACAGATGCTGATGACGCGCGGTTCGCTAACCACGTTTTCGGTTGCCAACGATATCGCCAAGTATTTCGTGATTATTCCGGCCGCCTTTGTCGGTACTTATCCGCAGTTGCGGGCGCTCGACGTCATGCATCTGACCAATCCGAATTCGGCGATTCTGTCGGCGGTGATCTTCAATGCGCTGGTGATCGTCGCGTTGATTCCGCTGGCGTTGAAAGGTGTGCAATACCGGGCCATCGGTGCTGCATCGCTGTTGCGCCGCAATTTGTTTATCTACGGGTTTGGGGGCATTTTGGTGCCGTTCGTCGGCATCAAATTGATCGACATGATCTTGGCTGTTTTAAATCTCGCATAGGAAACTGTCATGAAAACTATATTACGTCCTGCACTTGTATTGTTTGTATTACTGACGCTGCTGTGTTGTGTGGTGTACCCGCTGGTGGTGACTGGCATCGGGCGGATCGCCTTTCCCGATGAGGCCGACGGCAGCATTGTGATGAAAAACGGCAAGGAGGTCGGCTCGTCGCTGATCGGCCAGGCATTCTCATCGCCGCAGTATTTCTGGGGCCGTCCATCGGCCACCGGCCCGATGCCTGATAACGCAGAAGCATCGTCCGGTTCCAATTTCGGCCCGACCAATCCGGCGCAAGTCGATGCGGTCAAACAACGGGTGGCGGCCTTGAAAGCGGCCGATCCGACCAATACGATGTTGGTGCCGGTCGATCTGGTGACGGCATCGGCCAGCGGTCTGGATCCGGAAATCAGTCCGGCGGCCGCTTATTACCAGGCTAGCCGGGTGGCTGCGGTACGCAAGGTTAATATCGAGGCGGTACGCGGGCTGATCAGCCAATTTACCAAGGGTCAAATACTGGGATTTTTGGGCGAAGAGCGCGTGAATGTGTTGGCGTTGAACCTGGCGCTGGATCAGGCTACGGCGAAATAGGTATTGGTAGCCCTGGATTACGGTGGTGGCGACGTATTCCGTAATTTAGGGCAGACTGTCGGTTAATCGTCGGAGTTTGTTGAGGGTGCTTTAAAACCTTTAAGTTTTACTTGTTGAGGTGATCCTTCGATACGGGCTTTGCCCTACTCAGGACGAACGGTTTTCTTTAAAATTTTCACTAAAACCAGTTTAGGTTTTCTGTAAATTATCACAAAAATCCGTTCGTCCTGAGTAGGGCAAAGCCCGTATCGAAGGATCACCTCCGAGGCAAAATTTAAAGAATGCTCACAGAAATCCCGATGAACCTTTATTTATAACCTTGTATTTATCCCGACACTTTATGCCCCCCAGCGATCCTCAACGCCCCGATCCAGATGCTTTGCTGGCCCATGTCCAAGAGCAGGAGCGGCGTGCATTGCGGGGCAAGTTGCGCATCTATTTCGGCGCTTCGGCCGGGGTCGGCAAGACTTACGCGATGTTGCGCGCGGCGCGCAAACTGGTGGCGGAAAAGCTCGATGTTGTGGTCGGTATCGTGGAAACCCACGGCCGCATCGAAACGTTGGAGCAACTTGAAGGATTGACGGTGCTGCCGCTCAAGCAGCTCGAATATCGCGGCAAGGATGTGGCCGAGTTCGATATCGATGCGGCCTTGGAACGGCGGCCGGAATTGATCCTGATCGACGAATTGGCGCATACCAATGCGTCGGGATCGCGGCATCCGAAACGTTGGCAGGATGTGGAAGAGTTGCTGGCCGCCGGCATCAACGTATTTACCACGGTCAATGTGCAGCATCTGGAAAGTCTGAACGACGTGGTCGGCGGCATTACCGGGGTGCGCGTGGCCGAGACGCTGCCCGATACCGTGTTCGATCGTGCCGAAGAAGTGGTGCTGGTCGACGTGCCTGCGGATGAATTGCTGGCGCGTCTGAAGGTCGGAAAAGTGTATGGTTTGCAGCAGGCTGAACGCGCTTCGCGCAATTTTTTCCGCAAAGGCAATTTGATTGCTTTGCGCGAACTGGCGCTGCGCCGTACCGCGGACCGCATCGGCGATGATGTGCAGGCTTATCGGGTCGAAAAATCCATTAGCGCAGTATGGAAAACCGATACGGCATTATTGGCGTTGGTCGGCCCGCGGCCGGGCAACGATCATGTAGTGCGCAGCGCCGCCCGCCTGGCCACGCAACTGAATTCCGATTGGCATGCGATCTATGTGGAGACGCCGCGTTTGCAGCGCCTGCCGTCGGCGGCGCGCGAACGGATTCTGAAAACCTTGAAGCTGGCGCAGGATCTGGGGGCGACCACAGCGGTCTTGACCGGCAATGAGGTGGTCGAAGCGGCCGCCAATTATGCACGCAGCTATAATTTTTCCAAGGTGATTCTGGGGCGCGGCAAGGCGTCGCTGCCATGGCGGCAAAGTCTTGGGCAGCGGATGGCGGCGCAGGCGCCGGATATCGATTTGATCGAACTGGGCGGCGGCATTGAGCGCGTTGCCGACGCCGAGAAAAATGGCGTCAACGAGACCGATGCACGGCATCGGCCAGTGCGTTACCGGCGCTATCTCTGGGCCATCTGCGCCAGCCTGGCCACGACATTGCTGGCCACGCCGTTACTGACGCATCTCGATCTTGCCAATATCGCCATGATTTATTTACTGACGGTAGTGGTGGTGGCAATGCAATGGGGACGGGGGCCGGCTGTGATGTCGACCTTTGTCGGCGTGGCGGCGTTCGATTATTTTTTTGTTGCGCCGCGCTTTTCATTTGCCATCAGCGATTTGCAATACGGCGTGACCTTTGTCGTGATGCTGGCGGTGGGCATGATCATCGCGCACTTGACCTCCAGCCTGCGGTATCAGGCGCGCGTGGCCTCCTATCGGGAATTGCGTGCACGGGCGTTATACGAATTCGCGCGTGAGTTGTCCAGTGCTTTGCAGACCGAGCAGATTTTTGAAACCACCTGCCGCTTTATCGAAAATACCTTTGGCGGCAAAGCCACGCTGCTGCTGCCCGATGAGCACGGGAAATTGATCGAGACCGATAACGACGCCGGGCTTGAGACCGGCATCGCACAGTGGGCTTTCGATCACGCCTCGCCAGCCGGCGCCGGTACCGATACGCTCGCGGCCAGTCCGGCGTTTTATATGCCGCTGGTGGCGCCGATGCGCACCCGTGGCGTGTTGGCGGTGGTGCCGCAGAATCGGCGCTGGATATTGATTCCCGAGCAGCGCCAGCAGTTCGATACCTTCGCCGCATTAACCGCGATTGCGCTGGAGCGGGTGCATTACATCGAAGTGGCGCAAGGCGCGCTGGTGCATATGGAATCGGAACGTCTGCGCAACTCGTTGCTGGCGGCGTTGTCGCATGATCTGCGCACGCCGCTGACATCGCTGGTGGGCTTGTCGGAATCGCTGACGCGCTCGCAGCCGCCGTTGACCGTCTCGCAGATGGGATTGGCGCAAGCCTTGCATGACGAAACATTGCGCATGAGTAATCTGGTGTCGAATCTGCTGGATATGGCGCGCATACAAAGCGGCAAGGTCGAACTGAATTTGCAATGGCAGCCGCTGGAAGAAGTGGTCGGCAGCGCGTTGCGCGCCTGCGGCCAGTCTTTGGTCGGACATGTATTGCAAACGCGCCTTGCGCCGCATCTGCCGCTGGTGCGTTTCGATGCGGTGCTGCTGGAACGCGTGTTATGCAATCTGGTCGAAAATGCGGTCAAATACACGGCGGCCGGGTCGCGTATCGTGATCGCTGCCGAAGTCGCCGGGCAGTACATGCAGGTCTCGGTGTACGACAACGGTCCGGGCTTGCCGATAGGACGCGAGCAAATACTGTTTGAAAAATTCACCCGTGGCGAGCAGGAGTCTGCGACGACCGGTGTCGGGCTCGGATTGGCGATCTGCCAGGCTATTGTCATCGCGCACGGCGGCGTCATCGGTGCGGCGCCATCGCCGGAAGGCGGCGCTAATATTGTATTTACCTTACCGTTGGGAACGCCGCCGGCGCTGCCCGAAATTGAAGACTGAAGCGACTTATGACACATTCCTCTCCTATCGCTTTGCTGGTTGAAGATGAACCGCAGATCCGTCGTTTCGTGCGTAGCGCGATGGAACAAGAAGGCTGGCAGGTTTTTGAAGCGGCGGGCATGCAGCGCGGCCTGATCGATGCCGGCACCCGGCAACCCGATCTGGTCATTCTCGATCTGGGTTTGCCGGATGGCGATGGTATCGATTTCATTATCGATCTGCGGCGCTGGTCTGCGGTGCCGGTGATCGTATTGTCCGCACGCGCCGGCGAAAGCGACAAGATCAAGGCGCTCGACGCGGGCGCCGACGATTATCTGGGCAAACCATTCGGTGTCGGCGAATTGCTGGCGCGGGTGCGCTCCACCTTGCGGCGTCAGCGCCAATCTGCCGCCGGCGGCGACGGACAGATCCAGTTCGGCGACATCAAACTCGATCTGAAAGCGCGTCTGGTCACGCGTGATGGGCAACCGGTGCGGCTCACGCCCACGGAATACCGCTTGCTGGCGGTACTGGCGACCAATGCCGGGCGCGTTGTCACCAGCCCGCAGTTGTTGCGCGAAGTGTGGGGGCCGTCGCATGCCGAAGATGGGCATTACGTGCGCGTGTATATGGGCCATCTGCGGCAAAAGCTGGAAGAAGACCCGGCGCAGCCGCGGTATTTGCTGACGGAAACTGCGGTCGGTTACCGGCTACTGCTGCCGGAGCGTTGATCGGCATCGGCATCGAAACCGGATGCGATCCGGCGTTTCTTTGACTGGCATGGGAATTACTTCATTCTTTGATCCACATACGCGCGTAGTGAACTCGATACTATCGCCGCTACAAGAACAGTTTGCAGTTTGTCGAACTGCTGCTGCGTTAAATAGTGCGCGCTTTCTGGCGTGATCATGTGCCAAGCATAAGTGAAGATGCCAAGCATCAAACTAGCGGTAATTCCCCAGAAAAGATAAATCGTCGCTTTATTTAGATGGTTTCGGAACGTTTGATGTCGGCGATGTTCCTGGATTTTTCCGTCTTTTTCTATATCGGAACCGGAAGCCATGGAAATTGCTTCCGAGCGGGCTTTCTCGTCTTTAGTGGAAGCTGGAGAGAATACTGAGTTGAGTACCTCTCGGGCTTCTGATTCCTGGGCTGTTTGTAGCTTTGACAAGATCAATATTCTTACAAAGCAGAGTGGCTTTTCTGGCTGAGAATGTTACGGTAAAAATGTTTGATGATGTCATTTGAGATGACCGTATTTTTCCCAATTCGGCTCCAGGTTTGCTCCCAAGGGGTGCCTGGTTGGTGAGTGGAACTTGATAGAACGATCCCATCGTAGTCTCCGTACTTATCTGCCACCAGGTCCATGACTTCCATTTCGGTCGCAGTGAAATCGTAAGTACCCAACCCGCAGTTAACTTCAATTACCGGCTGACTTCGGTATTCTTTGACCGCATGATAAACACTGGGTACGACGGGCCCGTATTGCCAGGCCTCTACAGCATCGGAAAATAAAGGTCTTCCATGCCTTCCAAGCATCTGGCCTTGGGCAATATAGGTGAGTTTTATCAACTGCATAGGCGTAACAGCATCACCAGCATTTTGACGGCGGCAGAGAATGTATTGAGCGACTT
>JAQGNR010000220.1 GCA_028291765.1 Herbaspirillum sp. | reverse complement strand
TGTCATTCCGGCGGCCTGCGGCCACCTCCCTTCTTTACCTCACTGCGCACAATATCGCGACACACCCCACCTGACGGCGCCTTAACTGAACAGCATTAGCGCCTGAGCGGTTTCAGGTTTCGTACTTACGATTCAAGCCCGCATATAGGCCCAACCCTCGGCCTGCCGCTGCGCGATATGCAGCACCGCTGCCGGCACCACCGCCACGCCTTCGGACGCCACCAACTGGTTGACCGCCAAGGTATTCCCGCAAACGCGCAAATGGCCGTCGAGGGGATCTGGTTTACCTAAGGCGGCCGCTACCGCGCCGGCATTGATCACCAGTTCGACCTGGGCGTCCGGCGCCAGCTTCAACAGATTGGCGAGGTTGCGGCGGCCGCGTTCAAGGGCAGTTGCCGTCGGCGCATGAATGATCAATCGTATGGTTTCCATATTGCCTTTGAATGGCGAAAAAAGAAGGGGCTATTCCACGCCCAGCCACGACGACAGATGCGTGACGTAACGTGCGAATTCAAGCGCATCGCGCTCGCGTGGCCGCGGTAAATCGATTTGCAGGTTTTCTACCACGGTCGCAGGCCGATTGCCCAGCACCACCACCCGGTCTGCCAGATACACCGCTTCATCGATATCGTGCGTGACGAACATGATGGCGCAATGGGTGGCTTGCCAGATGCGGATCAGTTCGGTCTGCAGCTTTCGCCGGGTCAGGGCGTCGACTGCGCTGAACGGCTCGTCCATCAGCAGGATATCCGGCTTGACCGCCAGCGCCCGCGCGATGCCGACCCGTTGCGCTTGACCGCCGGAGAGCTGGTGCGGCCAGCGGTCATGGAGTTCTTCCAAGCCGGTAAGCTGCAAGGCCTCGGCCACGCGCGCCGCGCTTTCCGCCGCGTCGATGCCAAGTGTTTCCAGTCCGTAGGCAATGTTCGCGGCCACCGTGCGCCATGGCAGCAGGCGGCTATCCTGGAATACGATTGCGCGCCGGCGCCGGCCAGGCCGCTGCGGCAGATTGAAGCGCATCTCGCCGGCGCCCGGCGTCAGCAGGCCCGCAGCGGTACGCAGCAGCGTCGATTTTCCGACGCCGGAGCCACCGACGACGGCAACAAAACTGCCTGCCTCGATATCCAGCGACAGATCCTGGATCACCGGTACCGCAGCGCCCGGATGGGTATAGGCGAGGCGGTCGAATTCGATTACGGACGCCAAGACAGCACCTTCCTTTCAACCAGCATATATAGCAGATCGGTAGCGGTGTACACCACCGAGATCGCGAGCATATACACCACTACCGCATCGTAGGCGCCGACCCCGGCTGCCGCATTCATTTCCTGGCCCATGCCGGGCACGCCCAGCAGTTCCGCCGCAATCAGCGTCATCCAGGCTTGCCCGATACCGGTGCGGATGCCCGATAGCAGGCCCGGTGCAATCGCCGGCAGCGTGATGCTGATGGAGCGGCGCCAGTAGCCGCCCTGGCCGAAACTGCGCGCCAACTCATAGAAGCGCGGGTCAATGTTGCGCACTGCGCTATAGGTGGCGAAGTAGTTGACCCAAAACACGCCGATGGCAATGACGAATGCCGCGCCGGCATGGCTGACCTTGAACCAGGCGATGGCGAATATCACCCAGGCCAGCGGCGGGATCGGCCGCAAGATGCGCGATACATAGGATTGCAGCATATCGAAACGCTGCAGCGTGGCTGCCGCTAGTCCGACCAGGATGCCGGACAGCGCGCCGAGGCCGAGACCCCAGACATAGTGAATCAGGCTGGAACCGATTGCCGGCAGCAGCCGATCGCTCTGCCATTCGAGCATGAAGGTTGCCGGCAGCGTGAACGGGTCAGGGAGGATGCCCGGGTTGACCCAGCCAAATATGCCGACCGCCTTCCACAACAGCACGAACAGGACGACCCCGGCGATACCGTAGGCCATGCGGGTCAGCGGGGGATAGGATCGGGCCGTCATGACAGCATCGGCCCGCCAAAATCAATGCGATCAGTGCGCTGCTGCATCATAGAATGTGGTGTCGAACATTTTGGGAACATCCACCGCAGGCCCCGACAGCGTGCCGGTTTCGGCCTGGAATTTCTGCAATGCCAGGGTGGCGGGAATGATTGAATTGGGATCTGCGACGAACTGGCCTTTGGAATTACGGATCGCCTGTTCAACCAGTTTGACCGGCAGCCGGCCGCCGCCGACATATTTTTGCACCATCGGCGCGGCCTTGGCGGGATCGTTCTCCAGCATTTTGGTCGCTGCGATATGGGCCGTCAGCAGGGCCTTCACCAGCACCGGTTGTTCGCGCAGTATTTTTTCGCGGACCAGCAAGACGGCCCCGGGTTGCTTGGGAAACAGATCGGCGCCGCGCGCAATCACTTTGGATGTCGGCGACTTGTTCAGGATATTGGTGGTGGTCGGCTCCAGAATCACGGCGCCGTCGATGGCGCCGGTCAGCAACGATTCCTCTATCTGCGATTCACCCTGGTAAATCAGCTTCAGCCCGGACATATCGGCGCGAATACGATTGCGCAGCCAGTACTGCAATGCGGCTTCCGGCACGGCGCCTTTGGGATAGCTGGCAACGATCGCCTGGCGTCCTTTGTCCTTGGCAAAGCGGGAAAATGCGGTGGCCGGATCGTCTGAGGCGAAGTACGGCGCCAGATTGCCCAGTGCGACAAAACTGACCTGTTCAACGATATTCGAGGCCACCACCTTGATATCGGCGCCCTTGGCGCGTGCCACTAACGCAGGGCCGATGCCGACATAGGCAATATCAAGCTGGCCGGCCAGCAAGGCCTGCACCATCGCAGGCCCGGTCTGGAATTGCACCAGCTTCGGCGCGCCGCCGTCTTTCGGGAAAGTTCCTTGTTCCAGCGCAATGAACAACTGGGCATCGGGAAGGATCGGCATGTAACCGACTTCAAGCGGGGCCGACATTGCAGGTTGGATGCCATACAGGGCAAAGCTCAGTGCCAGCAAGGCCCAGGCAAGTAGTCGCTTCATTGTTGTCTTTCTATTGGTAAGGCAGGGGGTAAATCGACGCAGTCGGCATTATAAATTATTCTGCTTGCCGACCGATTTGCTGTGGATTTGCAGTAAGGCGTCGGTTGTTAGGTTATTGTGCAAGTTCGTAAACAATTTCGGCAATTTCGGCAATTTCGACGATTTCGATAACCATGACAATCTCTCCATCCCTCATCGCCGCATTCGCCCCAACTGGCAAGCTGCGCGCTTCCATCAATGTCGGCAACCCGATCCTTGCCGCCATAGACGCTAAAGGGAATGCGGCAGGCGTCTCCGTCGATATGGCGAATGCGCTTGCTGAAAAAATGGGCGTAGAGATTGAGCTCATCGTGTTCAATGCGGCCGTAAAGTCGGTGGATGCCGTGGTTGCGGAAGAGGCCGATTTTGGCTTCTTTGCCATTGACCCGATCCGTGGAGCACGCATTGCATTTACGGCGCCTTACGTATTGATTGAAGGTTGCTATCTGGTCCGGGATGGGTCTCCCATAAAGAATAACGATGCGGTTGACCGGGAGGGAAATCGCGTGATGGTGGGAGCCGGGAGCGCCTATGATTTGTTCCTGACCCGTGAGCTGAAGCACGCGGAGATCATCCGCGTTCAGACATCCGCGTCGGTGGTGGATGCCTATTTGGAACAAGCGGTAGAAGTGGCGGCAGGCGTTAAACAGCAGTTGCAAGCGGATGTAAAGCGTCGGGGCGGAATACATCTCCTCGATGAACAATTCATGATTATCCAGCAAGCGATGGGGCTGCCAAAAACCCGGGGCGAAGAGGCCGCAAATTACCTGCGGAAATTCGTCGAAGAGATGAAAAGGTCTGGATTTGTGGCGAGTGCATTACAACGGCACAATATCACTGGTGCGGTTGTTGGCGCGTTGGCGCCCTGATTTAAAAATGGTCAGTTCACATTTTGAACTGGACCCCAAAAGTTAAAGCAGGCCCAGCATCGCCGCCTTGATTACCGCGGAAGTCTTATTCGTGGCATTGAGCTTTACCAAGCTGTTGCCAACGTGAAAATTAACCGTGCGTTCGGATATTTCCATGATCAGGCCGACCTCACTGGCGGTTTTGCCATCGGCGGTCCAGCGCAGTACTTCGATTTCGCGCGCGGTCAACCTGTTATGGGGATCGCCGTACATGCTGGTGTGCAATACGCTGGTCATACTTTGATTGGCTGCATGCGCCAGCCAGGATAAGCGGAATGAGCGCGAACGCAGTTCGTCAACGCTGAGGCGATGATCCGTGCATGCCAGATTGAGCAAACTAAATGCGCCACCGGGGCCGTGCGAGGGTTGCGCTATCCCACTTCGCAAGCCATGTTTGAATGCATCCTGCCAAAACATCTTGGAGCCGCTTGACATTAAATCCTGCCATAAGACAGGAAGAACAGAGTCGCGGCAGCGGGTCATGGTGGGATCGATAAATTCGTAGTTTTGCTGCAAATAATGATGCATCCATTCTTCAGGATAATTATGCAAATGGATAATCGTGGGTCTGGTGATCGGTAGTGGCAGCCGTAAATAAAATGAAAAATAATCAAAGCCTAAATCGTCAATAATTTGAGTCAAGACGTCAGAAACGGCAAATTTACTCTTTGCATTTAAAAGGGTTTGAATTTGCGTTGGTTGCCAATTGTTCATCATGTTCGCTTCGTATTAATAAATTGTTTGTGCGCAAAATATGTATGTTTCCCGTTGCAGACCGTTATGCGTCCGAGCACTCACGAGATTAATACCGCAGATTGGCATAGTTGACGGCTTGGAAAAGTTAACTATTTTCAAAAAAAGCATATCAGCATTGATGCCGGGGAATGCTTGGAGGAGGCATTAAGTATTATTCGCTACAGTGAAAATAGCTTTTCAATCATGCGCCAATATGTTTTGTAAATTGTGGCTGTAATTAATGCCAGTTTGTTGGCGGCCTTTCATGCCTTAGCTTTCGTGCTTTTATGAGCGAGGGCGGCTGTAATGAAATTTTTCTCAGGGACAAGCAACGAATGGTCTGCACAGACGTATCTGCAACTTTTACGTTATCGTTATCGCATATTTGTTGAAAAACTTGGTTGGGATGTTCCTAGAAACGGGGATATGGAATCCGATCAATTCGATCGTGAAGATACCGTCCATGTCATGGCCAATGATGGTGCTGGAGAAGTGAGTGCTTATAGTCGGTTATTGCCGACTGTTAAACCGTATTTACTCGCAGAGGTGTTTCCGCAACTGATGGATGGCCATCGTTTACCGCGATGTGAGGACACATGGGAGCTATCCCGTTTTACCGCCCAGGATCCGCGTTCGACTGATTTGACTGCGCGTCATTTCTCTTTTTCGCCAATGACTGTTGCGCTTTTACGCTATACGGTTTCCACTGCGGCCTCCCAAGGCGCAAAGAATCTGATTTTTGTCGGATCTCCCGGAATGGTAACGCTCGGGGAAAGGGCCGGTTTCAATGTACAGAAAATAGGCAAGCCCAGAGTGATTAGCGGTCATCGCGTATTGGCGGGGATGATCAAGTTCTGATGCCGACGTACTGATGAAATTAAGATAATTCTTAGCTATATTGCGGGATAGGCTGGCCGGTAGTCTTTACAGGCAGCGCCGATGCGGTGCATCATGCGCCATCTTTATTGGCAGGAACGCATGGCATGCAAGCACCACTGGTCGGCAAATCCGGGCAATCCCCATCCCAATCCCAATCCTTTTCCCATGTGGAAGAAACCCGGTTCGGTATCTGGTTTTTACAAACAGAAACCTGGACCCGGCATGTGCTTGAGCGCGCGTTACAGGATTTAACGCGCCTGCTGGCCACCGCCGACGATAGCGGGCCGGCATCCTATCCGGTGGTGGTCGATGTCGGTTGCGGATTTGGACGTTCGCTGCCGAAGTTGCAACGCCGTTTCCGGCCGCAACGCTTGATCGGTCTGGATGTGGATGCCGCAATGCTGCAAGCCAGCACCCACGAAATGCAATGCGCCGGCATGCGCGCAGAATTGATCCAATGTTCCAGCGACAGCCTGACGCTGGAAGACAATAGCGTCGATTTGCTGTTTTGCCATCAAACCTTTCATCATCTGGTCGGGCAAGAACAGGCCATCCATGAGTTTTATCGTGTGCTCAAGCCGGGCGGTGTGATGTTGTTTGCCGAGTCCACCAAGCGCTATATCGAATCCTGGATGATCCGTTTGCTGTTCCGGCATCCGATGGAAGTACAGAAAACCGCCGGGCAGTATCTGGCGCTGGTGCGCAGCGCCGGTTTCGAGGTTCTGCCGCAGGCGATCTCCTACCCATTCCTGTGGTGGAGCCGGCCCGATCTGGGCCTGCTGGAGCGGGTCTTCGGCATTGCGCCGCGCCCGGATACCGAGCAAACGCTGATTAATCTGGTAGCGCGCAAGCCGCTCTTTTAGCCAAGGGCCGCAGGAAACAGTGCGCGCCAAAGCTGTTGCACACTTTCAATTTCCGCCGCCAGACTTTGCGGCGCCACCCGCGCCCGTTCCTCGCCTTGCATGCGGATCTGGTGTTGCAGTTTGCGAAAGACCCGGTAGGCATCGGCCACCTGATTGGCCAGCCCCGCATCGATTAATCCCAGCGCACCGGCCAGCTTGAGCAACGCAATATTCCCAATATCGCCAATTAATGCCGGATGCGCAGCCGCGTAACGCAGCACGATAAATTGCACCGCAAACTCAATGTCGATCATGCCGCCGGCATCGTGCTTCACATCGAATTCCGCGCTGTGATTCGGATGCGCATCATGCATGCGGCGGCGCATGGCGCAGATTTCATCGCCCAGTGTTTGCGCATCGCGCGGTTGCAATAATACGGTTTCGCGCAGGGTTTCAAAGCGGGTGCCGATCGCCGTGTCGCCGCCGCAAAAGCGCGCCCGCGTCAGCGCCTGATGTTCCCAGAGCCATGCCGAGGTGCATTGATATTTTTCGAACGCGGCGATCGGCGATACCAGCAAGCCGCTGGCGCCGTCAGGGCGCAATGCGATATCGATGTCGAACAATGTGCCGGCTGAAGTATGGGCCGTCATCCAGGTGATGAAACGCTGCGCCAGCTTGGCGTACAGAGCGGGCGCTTCCTGATCGTCGTCGTCATATAAAAACACAACATCCAGATCCGATACATAACCGAGCTCCTTGCCGCCCAGTTTGCCGTAAGCGATGACGGCGAAGCGCGGGATCTCGCGGTGGCGATTGTGGATTGTCTGCCATACCGCCTGCAATGTGGCGGCGACCAGAATATCGGCCAGCGCCGATAAATTATCGGCCAATGCTTCGATGCTCAGATCGCCTTCCAGATCTTGCGCCAGCAAGCGGAATACCTGCGCGTGATGCATCTCGCGCAGCAAATCCATCTGGCGCTCGGTGTCGCCGGGAGCGGTATCGAGCTGACGCTGGCAATCCAGCGCAAAGGCCGGCCAGTCAGGTTTCGCCTTGAGCGTACGATCGTCCAGCAATTCGTCCAGCAATACCGGATGTTGCGTCAGATATTTGGCGGCCCAATCGCTGGCGTGCATCATGCGGATCAGGCGCTTGAGCGCGTAGGGATATTCGCTCAGCAGCGCCAGATAAGCCGCGCGCCGCGCGATGGCTTCCAGAAAATCCAGCAGCCGGGTAAAGGTCGCCAACTGTCCTTCATCGATCCGGGCAAGCATCGGTAATGCTGCATTGATCAAGGCCAGCAGCCGCACGCTACTTTGTTCCGGCAGCGATTGCAACCGAGGCGATCGCCAGACGGCTTGCAGGCGCTGGGCGGTTGTCGCCACATCGTGAAATCCCAGATTGCCCAGTGTTTCCTGAATCGATTCATTACTGTCGTGCTCGGCGAGGCAGCAGGCGATCCGCTCGCCCGCGGCCTCGCTTTCGCTGGCACTGGCTGCTTCTTTGTCGCTGAACATGGCATCGAACTGCGCGGCCACAAAATGCCGGCGCTGATTCAGGGCGCGCAATAAGGCCTCGACAGTGGCGTATCCCATCATTGTCGCCACATGCAGCCGGTCGTCTGCCGACGCCGGCAGCGTATGCGTCTGGGCATCTTCCAGATATTGCAGCCGATGTTCCAGATTGCGCAGAAACGCATACGCTTCCAGCAATTGCTCGACGACTTCAGGCGTCAGCAGATTTTTATCGGCCAGCGTACGTAAGGTGCGGCGCGTCGAACGGTCGCGCAGTTCGGTATCGCGGCCGCCGCGAATGAGTTGAAATACTTGCGACAGGAATTCGATTTCCCGGATACCGCCGCGGCCGAGTTTGACGTTATCGCTGCGATCCGGATGCCGTGTTTCCTGGCGCTGGACTTCGGCGCGGATCTGGCCATGCATGGAACGCAGCGCATCGATCGAGCCGTAATCCAGGTAGCGTCGAAAAATAAACGGCTGCCGGATCGCTTCCAGCGCGGCAATATCGTCCGGGTTGCCGGTGACGGCGCGCGCTTTGGTCCAGGCGTAGCGTTCCCATTCGCGACCCTGGCGGATCAGATAGGTTTCCACCATATTCAGGCTGGCCACCAGCGGGCCGGAGTTGCCGTTCGGCCGCAGCGCCATATCGACCCGGAACGTGAATCCATCCTCGGTAATTTCCGACAGCGCAGCGATCAGTTTCTTGCCGAGCCGGGTAAAAAATTCCTGATTCGACAGGCTGCGTTGTTCGGCCGATGTGGTCGTGGTGTCGCCGTCTTCGGGATAGACGAAGATTAAATCGACATCGGAAGAGACATTCAATTCTTCACCGCCCAGCTTGCCCATGCCGAGCACGATCATTTGCTGCGGCAGGCCCGATGCGGCGCCGATCGGTGCGCCATGCAGCGCGACCATTTCGGCCATCAATGCCTGCAGATGGGTTTGAATCGCAAAATCGGCAAATTGGCTGATGGTGTGAACCACTTCGGCCATGTCTGCGCGGCCGGATAAATCCCGCTCAATCAATGTGCAAACCAGCAGATTACGCAATCGCCGCATCGCCGCAGGCAACTCGCGGCCGGCGTCCATGTCGCGTTGCAGCAATAGCGCGAACTGCGGGCGCTCAACTGCCGATCTTGCTAATTCGGCAATGGTTTCGGCGCGTGTGGGGTCGGCGTTGGTCCAGCGCTGGTAAAAGCGGGATAGCCGGCTTAACGGTGAGGCTTGCTCATCATGGGGATTATTCGGCAAAACATCGGGTAGAACGACCGGGGCTACGGCGGTGTCATTGTTGACAAGGGATGGCTTCACAGTGCGGCTCTTTTGATGGTAATGGCATAGAGTATGCCAGCGCCGCAGCGGGAATGCTTGCGGGCGTGCCGACATTTAATTTCGGCGATGGTTCAAACTGGAATGCATCATTTAATGGCGGCAGTGGTGGGTAGTGATAGTTAAAGGCAGGCTCGGATGGCGACCTAATAAAAAGACAGAAAAATCACGCCGAAGCGGGCCGTGCTTGTGCGAAATCCCCGTATTTCGTGCGACTATGTGCGATTGCTGATTTACTAATGCTTTTTTTAATGTCTGCAGATCCGAATCACGCATTCAAAACCCGTTTGGCCGCCTATGGACGTGCGTTCTGCACGGGCTATCAACGCGTCAATCGCGTTACCTATCACGTGTTCGGCGCG
>JAQGNR010000087.1 GCA_028291765.1 Herbaspirillum sp. | reverse complement strand
CGCCGTGGCCGTACCCAAGTCGTAAAAGGCCCAATCGACGTGGGGAAGGCCACGGCGGCCTGATCGAACAGGCAATCACCGTTCTAAAATTCGCGTAACGGTTTGCTTCTAATAATTAAACAGATTGCGCCGCACATTGATCAAATGCGAAAGCACAGCTTCCCGCGCTGTTTCCGCATCCCGATTACGCAGCGCCGCCAGTAACGCGCGATGTTCCTTTTGATAAGTATCGCGTCGTTCAGGCGTGACGCTGTTCTTTTTCAATAAACCCCATTCGCCGCGCTCGCGCACGTCGTTAATCAGATCGAACACACTGATCACGAAATTATTGTGCGTGGCATTGGCGATCGTTTGGTGAAATGCGCCGTCCCAATGCTCGAACTGCTCCAGTGTTTCGGCCGCTTCCGCCTGACGGCAGCATTCTTCCATGTCGTCGAAATCCGACGCCGTGCCGTTGCGCACCACCAATTCAATCAGCCCCGGTTCGAAAATCAATCGCGCTTCCATCAATTGCGCCGGACTGATGCCAATTTCCCGCGCCGCCGGCTGCGGCAATTTTTCCGCAATATCCTGGGCCACATAAGTGCCGCTGCCGACGGTCTGCGTAATCAGGCCGAGGTCCTTCATTTGCTGCAGCACGCGTCTGACCGTCGAACGTCCGACGCCATGTGATAGGCTCATCTGCCGTTCGGTAGGCAGCTTCTCCCCGGGACGCCAATGGGCGTTGCGCAAATTGCCGATTAGCGTCTCTTTTAGCGTGAAAGCGGGATCGTTGGATGACGACATTGCGGAGTTCCAAAAAAATAATTTTCCAATAATAAGCGATCGCGTCTATTTATTGGTTGTAATTGGGTTAATAGATTAAGCCGCATATCGGAACAATAATAAATAAAATTAGAGCCAATTTCATCAACAATATCATTCACAGCGATGCCTATTTATGAAATTGATTACGGGTGATGCACGCAATTGACAGTCTTTGGCTTAACTGATAATTTGGCACAAATTGGTAATCTTAAAAACCAATTTAACCCAATTTGGAGAAAAGAATGCGATTTGCAACACTGGAAATTAATGGCCGCCCGACCGTCGTGGTGGTCTCAAGCGATATGAAAAATTATTGCGAGGTGGCCGATGTATTGCCGGGCTTCGCGGGCGATATGGTGGATTTGATTGCGCGCATGCCGGAAGCGCCAAACCTCGGCGCAATCGAGCGCTGGCAGCCCATCGCCGGAAAACGTGTGCTGGCGCCGATCAATGCGCCGCGTAAAAATATTTTTTGCGTCGGCAAAAATTATCACGATCATGCAAAAGAATTCAGCCAGTCCGGTTTCGATGCCTCGGCCGACAAAAGCGAAGTCGTGCCGCCGTTGCCGATTTATTTCACCAAGCCATCCACCACCGTCATTGGCGACGGCGCCGATGTTGCAGCCTTCGCAGCGCTGACCAGCCAACTGGATTATGAAGTCGAACTGGCGGTCGTGATCGGCAAAAGCGGGCGCGGCATCAGCAAAGCCGATGCGCTCAAGCACGTCTGGGGATACACCATCATCAACGATGTGACTGCGCGCGATCTGCAGCAAAATCATCGTCAATGGTTTCTCGGCAAATCACTGGATACCTTCTGCCCGATGGGACCGTGGCTGGTGAGCGCCGATGAAGTCGATTCCGCCAACTTATCGGTGCGCTGCTGGATCAATGATGAACTGCGCCAGAATGCGAATACCAGCGATCTGATTTTCGATATTCCCACCATCATCGCAACACTTTCCGCCGGCATGACCCTGCATCCGGGCGACGTGATTGCAACCGGCACGCCGGCCGGTGTCGGTATCGGCTTCAAGCCGCCGAAATTTCTTAAAGCGGGCGATGTCATGCGATTGTCGATCGATCATCTCGGTACATTGACCAATACCGTGCGATAAATAAACAGCAGTAAAAGCAGGTTCGGCTGGGCTGTTGGCAATACAAGCAATACAAGCAATACAAGCAACACAGCAGAAAAATAGTAAAAGCAGCACATACCGCCGCTTGCACCCGCAAGCGGCGGAAATGAAAAAATAAATTCCGATCACGGAATACAAAATGAGGAGACATGCAATGAATTGCCAATTCAATAGGCTTGGCCCGTTGCGCCTGATCGCCGGCGTGCTTGCCGCCGGTACGCTGGCGCTCTGTTCGGCAACTGCAGCGGCAGCCGATTATCCGAACAGAACCGTCAAAATCATCGTGCCGTTCGCCGCCGGCGGTCCGGCCGATATCTACGCCCGCTTTGTCGCCCAGAAGCTCACCGAGAGCATGGGCCAATCGTTCATTATCGATAATCGCCCCGGCGCCGGTTCCATCATCGGCACCGACGCAGTTGCGAAAAGCCCGGCTGATGGCTATACGCTGCTGCTGGTATCGAATACGCAAACCGTCAACGAATCGCTGTTCGATAAAAAGCCTTATCAACTGATGCATGATTTTGCACCGGTCGCGCCCATCAATTATTCGGATCTGGTGCTGGTCATCAAGCCGTCGATTCCCGCCAATAATCTGAGCGATCTGATCAAACTGGCAAAGAGCAAGCCGGACCAATTCAGTTATGCATCTTCCGGCCCGGGTACGCCGTATCACATGGCGGGCGAATTGTTCAAAGCGATGGAGGGCGTCTCGATATTGCACGTGCCGTATAAGGGCAGCACCGGAGCCCGCACCGATCTGCTCGGCGGTCAGGTAGACATGATGTTCGACGCAGTGACCACCATGAGCGATTTCATTCGTTCCGGCAAAGTCAAAGCGATCGGCACCACCGGCAAGGTGCGTTCTTCCGTGATGCCGAATGTGCCTACCATCGCAGAAGCCGGTTTGCCCGGCTACGAAGCGGTGATCTGGCTGGGCGTGCTGGCGCCGAAAAATACACCGCCGGCGATCGTCAATCAGCTCAACGCTGCGATTACGCAGATTGCCAACGAGCCGAAAATGCGCGATCTATGGAAGACGCAAGGCGCGATGTCGATGTCGATGACGCCCCCCGAATTCACCAAGTTCATGAATGAAGACATCGAGAAATGGGCGCACGTCGTCAAGATTTCCGGCGCCAAACCAGATCAGTGATGGAACATAAAGATGGAACGTAACATCGGCAACGCAAGCGAGGTGACGCTGACGGTCAATGGCGTGCAGCATAGGCTTGCCGCCGACAGTGATGCGCCTTTGCTGGATGTCTTGCGCGATACGCTGAAATTGAAGGGCACCCGTTTTGGCTGCGGCGGCAATCAATGCGGCGCGTGTTACGTCTTGATGGACGGTGTTGCGGTGGCGTCCTGCGATACGCCGATGTGGGCGGTCGAGGGAAAAGCGATCATCACCGTCGAAGGACTGGGCCAGGCCGCCTCGCCGCATCCATTGCAGCAGGCATTTTTAGATGAGCAAGCGGCGCAATGCGGCTATTGCATCGCCGGCATATTGATCAGCGCCGCCGGCTTGCTGGCGCGCTGCCCTCAACCCACCGAAGCGGATGTGCGCACTGCGCTCGACCGGCATCTTTGCCGCTGCGGCAGCCATAACCGGATTGTCCGGGCAGTGCTGGCCGCAGCCGCCGCCACCGCCACCGCCGATCGCGGAGCACAGCCTTGAGTCCGGGCAACGACGTAATTGCAGAAGCGGCTGCTGCGGCAGTGCCTGCGACTTTACCGGGCAGTTTGAACGGCAATCGGCGTCTGCGGCAATGGTTGCGCTTTGTACCTGACGGCAGCGTTGAAATATTTTCCGGGAAAGTCGAAATCGGCCAGGGTATTTTGACGGCGCTGGCACAAATTGCCGCCGAAGAGCTGGACCTGCGCCTGGCCCGGATTCGCATGATTGCGGCCGCTACAGCCTATAGCCCTGACGAAGCGGTGACATCCGGCAGTTTGTCGATCCTGGAATCCGGCGCCGCGCTGCGGCAAGCTTGCGCCGAAGCGCGCACGATTTATTTGGCAGCGGCTGCGGCGCAGCTCGGCGTCGCCGCCGCTACGCTCTGCATCGATGATGGCGAGATCGTGGCCGCAGATGGCCGCAGCACCAGCTACTGGGCATTGGCCGATGCAGCTTTGCTGGATTGCGAAGCCGGCGGCCCGGCGTCGGTCGCCGTCAAAGCGCCGTCGGCCTATCGGCTGGTCGGCACAGGGGCGCGCCGCCTCGATCTGCCGGACAAGATTTTCGGGCAGCCGCGCTATATCCACGATCTTGAATTACCGGACATGCTGCATGGCCGGATACTGCGGCCGCCATCGCCGGCGGCCACGCTGATTTCCTTCGATGCGACCGCCGCACAAGCCGGCGACGGCGTCATTGCCATCCTGCGCGACGGTTCCTTGTTAGGTGTATTGGCCGACAGCAAACGCCACGCCGACCAGGCCATCGAGCAGCTCGCCAAGGGCGCGCTTTGGCATGAGAGCGCAAGCCTGCCGGATGAAACGCAACTGCCTGCATGGCTCAAAGCGCAGGCGGCACAGACCACGGTGGTCGCGACTAAAAAGAGCGATCCGGAAAATATATCCGTGGTCGCCCGCACCATCAAAGCCAGTTATGCCAAGCCGTTCGTGGCGCATGGATCGATTGCGCCATCTTGTGCCTTGGCGCAATTCGATGGCGCGCAGTTGCAAGTCTGGAGCCACAGCCAAGGCATCTTCAATCTGCGTAAAGACCTGGCGCTGGCGTTCGGCATGGCGCATGGTGCGATCGCTATACGGCATGTCGAGAGCGCCGGCTGCTACGGGCACAATGGCGCCGATGATGTCGCCTTCGATGCCGCGTGGCTGGCGCGCGCGCCGCTTGCCGCCGGTCGGCCGGTACGCGTGCAATGGAGCCGCGCCGACGAATTAAGCTGGGCGCCGTTCGGCTCTGCAATGGCAGTAGAACTGGAAGCCGATCTCGATGCCGCCGGCGCGGTGATCGGCTGGCGTCATACGATCTGGAGCAACGGCCACGGCACCCGGCCGGGACGTGCGGCAACGCCCGCATTGCTGGGCAGCTGGCATTTGGCACAGCCGTTCGAACGCCTGATTGCGGTCAATGCGACGCTGGCCTCCGGCGGCGGATCGGAGCGCAATGCGGTCCCGCTCTATAATTTTCCGGCTTGGCATATCGTGAATCATCGGGTGCTTGCGATGCCTTTGCGCGCCTCGGCATTGCGTTCGCTGGGGGCTTATGCAAACGTCTTTGCACTTGAATCGTTCATCGATGAACTGGCATTGGCGAGCGCTGCCGATCCGATCGAATTTCGTCTGCGGCATTTAACGGATACGCGCGCACGCGACGTGATCGAACGGGCGGTTGCCAGATCGGCATGGCGTGACTGGCAGCCGAAAGAAGGGTGCGGGCGCGGCATCGGATTTGCCAAATATAAAAATACCGGCGCTTATTGCGCGGTAGTTGCCGAAATAGAAGCGGGGGTGGAAATCCGGGTGCTGCGGTTGACGATTGCGGTCGATGTCGGATTGGTCATCAATCCGGATGGCGTGGCCAATCAGGTCGAAGGCGGTGCGATTATGGCCACTAGCTGGGCCTTGAAGGAAGCGGTGCGTTTCGACCAGCGCTGCGTTACCAGCGCTAGTTGGGAGGCTTATCCCATTCTGCGATTTACCGAAATACCTGCGGTGACGGTTGATATCATGCCGTCCGAACATGCCTCGGTCGGGGCCGGGGAGGCCTCGCTCGGACCGACTGCCGCCGCCATCGCCAATGCCGTCTACGATGCGCTCGGTGTGCGTGTGCGCGAACTGCCAATGACTGCCGCACGCATCGTGGCGGCATTCGATTAATTTTTATAACAAGGAAACGACGATGGATTTGAATATTTTGAGTGCCGGTGCAGCCAAGGGTCTGGTGACTTCATTGCAGCAAGCGTTTACCGCCGAGACCGGCGCCGGCATTGCCGGCAGCTTCGGCGCAGTGGGCGCCATCCATGAAAAGATGCTGGCCGGCGGCCCTTGCGACGTCATCATTCTGACTGCTGCATTGATCGATGAATTAATGCAAAGAGGGCAAGTGCGCGCCGGCTCCAGTGTGGAACTGGGCCGCGTGCGTACCGGTATTGCTGTGCGCAGCGGCCAGCCGTTGCCGGACATTGCCGACCGCGCATCCCTGGCCAGGAGTTTGCAGGCGGCGCAAGAAATTTATATTCCAGACCTGCAGCGCTCGACGGCCGGCATTCATTTCGCCAATATTTTGCAGCAACTCGGCATTCATGCTGAAGTCGCACCGCGCCTGCAGGCTTTTCCAAACGGCGCCATCGCCATGGCTGCGATGGCGAAAACTGAAATACAGCCAGCCATCGGCTGCACCCAAATCACTGAAATAAAATACACCGAAGGCGTGACGCTGGTCGGCCCGTTGCCGAAGGAATTCGAACTGGCGACGGTTTATTCGGTTGCGATATGCACCAGATCGACGCAGCCGGAAATCGCCCAACGTCTGGTCGAACTGCTTTCCGGTCCGCAATCGGCAGCGCTGCGGGAGGCCGGCGGATTCGAGCTTTGAGCGCGCACGCTCGCCCAGTGCCCGCATCCGCGGCTATACTGAAAAAATCGATCTTTTCGAAAAGGTTATGACTATGAGCGGCGTATCAAAAGTCTTGCGTATTGCAGTCATCGCCGGCGACGGCATCGGCAACGAAGTCATGCCTGAAGGCCTGCGCGTATTGCGCGCGGCGGCCAAGCGCTTTTCGCTGGCGATCGAATTCACCACGTTCGAATGGGCCGATTGCCGCTACTACGAAAAGCACGGCAAGATGATGCCGGACGACTGGAAGCAGCAGATCGGCGGCTTCGATGCGATTTACTTCGGCGCCGTCGGCTGGCCCGCCAAGGTGCCGGATCATGTTTCCCTGTGGGGTTCGCTGCTCAAATTCCGGCGCGAGTTCGATCAATATATCAATCTGCGGCCGGTGCGCCTGTTTGAAGGCGTGCCTTGCCCGCTGGCCAATCGCAAGCCCGGCGATATCGATTTCTATGTGGTGCGGGAAAATACCGAAGGCGAATACACCGCGGTGGGCGGCATCATGTATGAAGGCACCGAGCGTGAAGTGGTGGTGCAGAATGCCGTGTTTTCGCGCAAGGGCGCCGATCGCGTTTTGAAATACGCCTTCGAGCTGGCGCAGAGCCGGCAGCGCAAACTGCTGACGGTGGCGACCAAATCCAACGGCATCGCGGTGAGCATGCCGTGGTGGGATTCCCGCGCCGACAGCATGGCCGCGAACTACCCCGGCATTACGATGGACAAGCAGCACATCGACATTCTCTCGGCGCGTTTTGTGTTGCAGCCGAATCGTTTCGATGTGGTGGTCGCCACCAATCTGTTCGGCGATATTTTGTCCGATCTGGGGCCGGCCTGCACCGGCACTATCGGTCTGGCGCCATCGGCCAATCTCAATCCTGAACGCGATTTCCCGTCGCTGTTCGAACCGGTGCATGGTTCCGCTCCCGATATCTACGGTCAAAATATTGCCAATCCGGTGGCGATGATCTGGTCCGGCGCGCTGATGCTCGATTTCATCGGCAACGGCGAAGCGCGTTATCGCGATGCGCACGATGCGATCGTCAAGGCAATTGAAACAGTGCTGCTTTCCGGCCCGCGCACGCCCGATCTGGGCGGCCAGGCATCGACCACCGAAATGGGGCAAGCGATTGCTGCCGCAATTTAATTCGCCGGTTTCGACCAAGGCGAAAAAGCTGTCATGGCCGGACATTATCGCGGGGCTTTCGCTGGCCGGTTTGTTGTTGCCGGAAGCAGTCGCCTATTCCAGTATCGCCAATCTGCCGCCGCAGGCCGGCGTGATTGCACTATTTGCCGGCCTGATTTGTTACGGGCTGCTCGGCAGCAGCCGCTACGCAGTGGTGTCGGCGACGTCTTCTTCGGCAGCCGTTCTGGCGGCGGCTTCGGCCTCGCTGGCCAATGGCGATAATGCTTTAAGGTTGGCGCTGGGGATGGGCCTGGTTTTGATGACCGGCCTGTTTTTCGCGTTGGCGGGGATGATGCGCATCGGCAGCGTGTCCGATTTCATCGCCAAGCCGGTGCTGCGCGGCTTTGCATTCGGCCTCGCCATTGTCATTATCCTGGGCCAGATCGCCAACGTGGTCGGGGTGCATCCGCATCACAGCGATCTGTTGCGCTTCGTCGTCGAATTATTCAGTCAGATCGGCAACTGGAACGGGGCTGCGATTGCCGTGTCGATGGTCGCGTTGCTGTTACTGCTTTTGTTGGCGCGGGTGCCGCGCATTCCCGGCGGACTGGTGGTGATCGTGCTCGGCATCGTGGCCGGGAAATGGCTCAATTTATCGCAATACGGCATCGGGCTGGTCGGCAATATCGATTTGCAATTGGCGACGCCGGCGCTGCCGGCCTTGTCCTATCCGCAATGGCTGCGCATCGCGGAATTGAGCGCGGCGATGGTCATGATTCTGTATGCGGAATCGTATAGCTCGATCCGCAGCTTTGCGTTGAAACATGGCGACAGCGTTGCTCCCAATCGGGATTTGCTGGCGCTGGGCGCGGCTAATCTGATGTCCGGATTATTTCACGGCATGCCGGTCGGCGCCGGCTATTCAGCGACTTCGGCCAACGAGGCTGCCGGTGCGGTATCGCGGCTGGCCGGTTGGGTCGCCGCGGCGGCATTGCTGATCATCGTGTTGAGCCTGTTGCCGGAAGTTGCGTCGACGCCGATACCGGTTCTGGCGGCAATCGTCACGCATGCGGTCGGGCATACTTTACGGCTGGCGGTGTTCCGTCCGTATTTCACCTGGCGCCGCGATCGGCTGGTGATTGTCGCGGCGGTGCTGGCAGTGCTGGTCTTCGGCGTGCTGGACGGCTTGCTGGCGGCGATCGCGGTCAGCCTGGTGATGCTGCTGCGGCGCATGGCGCAATCTTCGGTGACGGTGCTCGGCCGGCTCGGCGGCGGACACCTGTTCGTCAGCAGGAAAATACATCCGGAAGCGCAGGAAGTTCCCGGCATGCTGATTTTGCGTCCGGATACCGGCTTGTTCTTCGGCAATGCCGAACGCATCCTGACGCAGGTGCGCAATGATATCCATCTGGCCGGCGATGCGGTGCATGTCGTTATTCTGAGTCTGGAAGAGTCGCCCGATCTGGATAGTTCCAGCGTGGAAGCGATTGCCGATTTCTGTGCCGCCATTCAGGGGCAGGACAAACATTTATTGTTGGCGCGCCTGAAAACGCCGGCGCAAGAATTGCTCGGCCGAGCCGGCATCGGGGAGTTGCCGATCGCCGTTTTGCGTGATTTGAGCGTGGATGATGCGGTCAAGCTGGCGGCAGAACTTTATCCGTGAAAAAGTTGTCTTTATGCAGGTTCATCAAACTGTCACAGACTAAATATCTACTGAGCGTATAATGCGCCTCTACAAGAGCGGGATGCACCGGTTTTCCGCGATGGCCTGTCTTTTATCAGATCCGCTCTCTTCGCAGTGCTTGTCGCGTACTCCTCGCTTTATTACAGTCCACTAGACCATGCCTGACATACAGTCCGATTTACCAGTTCCAGTTGTTCCTGCCGTTCGTTTTGCCGATTTCGGGCTGGCCCCGGAAATCCTGCGCGCATTGAGCGATCAGGGTTATGTGCATCCGACGCCGATCCAGGAGCAAGCCATCCCTATCGTGCTGCAAGGGCGCGATGTGATGGGTGCAGCCCAGACCGGAACCGGCAAAACAGCCGGTTTTTCGTTGCCAATCATTCAACTGTTACTGGCCAATGCCAATTCCAGCGCGTCGCCTGCGCGTCATCCGGTGCGCGCATTGATTCTGACGCCGACCCGCGAACTGGCCGATCAGGTCGCCGAAAACGTCAAAGCTTATTCGCGCCACACGCCGTTGCGCAGCACCGTCGTGTTCGGCGGCATGGATATGGCGCCGCAGACCGCCGCATTGCGCGCCGGTGTGGAAATTGTGATTGCGACGCCGGGTCGCTTGCTGGATCACGTACAACAGAAAACGCTGAATTTGTCGCAGACCGAAATCCTGGTGATGGATGAGGCCGATCGGATGCTGGATATGGGCTTCTTGCCCGATTTGCAGCGGATCATTAATTTACTGCCGAAAAAACGTCAGAATCTGATGTTTTCGGCGACCTTCTCGACCGAAATCAGACGCCTCGCGGCCAGTTTTCAAAACGATCCGATTACCATTGAAGTCGCGCGCAGTAATGCCACCGCAGACAATGTCAGCCAGACAATTTATAAAGTCGAAGACGGCAGCAAGGCTGAAGCGGTGTCTTACATCATTCGCGAGCGCGCCTTGAAGCAGGTGATTGTATTTTCCAATACCAAGATCGGCGCTTCCAAATTGGCGCGCCATTTGGAAAACGAAGGCGTCAAGGCATCGGCCATTCACGGCGACAAGTCGCAGAATGAGCGGATGGCGGCGCTGGAAGCGTTCAAGCAAGGCGAAATCGAAGTGCTGGTGGCCACCGATGTTGCCGCGCGCGGATTGGATATTGCGGAATTGCCTTGTGTGATTAATTTCGATTTGCCGTATAACGCGGAAGATTATGTGCATCGCATCGGCCGTACCGGCCGTGCCGGCGCATCGGGCGA
>JAQGNR010000165.1 GCA_028291765.1 Herbaspirillum sp. | reverse complement strand
ACCTCGCGCCACACCCCACCTGACGGCGCCTTCACTGAACAGCATTACCCCGCACCGCAGCATTCCCCCCCCCTTGGCAATCAAAATGCATGAGCCCGCTTTGCGTCACTCAGGCCAGCTGAGACTGCCGCAGCTGTTCAAAAAAACACACCGCAGCGGCGGCGGCGACATTGAGCGACTCCATCGCGCCCAGATGCGGAATCACAATCTGTGTGGTGGCGCAATCCAGCAAATCCTGCGCCACGCCCTGCCCTTCATGCCCGAACAACCAGGCGACCGGCTGGCGCAGATCGGCCTCGAACAGGCTGGTCTGCGCATACGAACTGGTCGCCAGCAGCGGCACCTTGGCTTGCCGCGCATACGCCGGCAAATCGACATTCTCGAAAATTTCCAGTAAAAAATGTGCGCCCATCCCGGCCCGCAAAACTTTCGGCGACCAGGCCGATGCAGTACCGGCGGAACAAAATATCTGGCGGATACCGGCCGCGGCGGCACTCCGCAGAATCGAGCCCAGATTGCCCGGGTCTTGCAGGTTATCGAGCAGCACCGCCGATTGCATCAGCATCTGCGGCAAGACCGGCTGCGGCACGCTAATGGCGAACAATAAGCCGACGCCATGCTCGACCTGGCTTAACCCCGCATACAGCGCATCCGGCAACACGATGCACATTGCGCCAGCGGCGACGCATTGCGCCAGAATCGCCGCCACTTCCGGATTGCCCCGTCCACTTTCGGACACAATGCATAATTGCGGCCGGCCCACGGCCTGCAAATAGCTTTGCGCCAGATGCACGCCATCGAGCAGGCTACGGCCAGCTTTGCGCCGTGCCGCACTGCTGCCGGCCAATTGCTTCAGTTCTTTGTAAAGCGGATTGTCGCGCGAGCTGATGATCTTCAGGTTCGCACTCGCGTTTGCACTCATATCGGCCGCATGCGCGTTCACGTCGTTTCCACACGCTGCAACAGGGCCCGCACCGGCGCATACGATTTGCGGTGCACCGGTGAGACGCCATGCAGTTGCAGGCGTTCCAGATGCAGCACCGTCGGATAACCCTTGTGCTGATCGAATGCGTAATGCGGATAAATCAAATGCAATTCGCACAATGCTGCATCGCGCGCAGTCTTGGCCAGAATCGATGCCGCTGAAATTGCCTCGACCTTATCGTCGCCGCCGATAATGGCCTCGGATCGGACCTTCATCACCGGACAGCGATTGCCGTCTATCAACGCCAGCGTCGGCAATACCGACAGCAACTCAACGGCACGGCGCATCGCCAGCATACTGGCCTGCAAAATATTGAGCCTATCGATTTCCTCTTCGGAGCATTGCGCGATGGCCCAAGCCACCGCATGCGCCTTGATTTCTACGGCGAGTTGCTCGCGCGTGGCCGCGGTCAATTTTTTCGAATCGCGCAGGCCGGCGATCGGCCGCTGCACATCCAGAATAACCGCTGCCGCAAACACCGGCCCGGCCAGTGGCCCGCGTCCGGCTTCGTCTACGCCGCAAATGGTTTCGCCGGCATAATCGAATAGGGATAAAGTTGCTTCCTTAGGCCTCATTTGGATTCCTCAACGCTTAGGCCGGCGCGCCAATACCTGGCATACCGCTTGCGCGCTTTCGTTGGCGGTATCGCGCAACAGGCTGTGATGCATGTCGGTAAAGCGCTGCCGCAAGGCTGCCTTACGCACTGGATTATCCATTTGCAACCAAAGCGCATCGGCCAGCGCCTGCGGCGTTGCCGCATCCTGCAATAACTCCGGCACCACAAATTCGCGCGCCAGAATATTCGGTAAACCGATCCACGGCTGATAACTCATATGACGCAGCACATGGTAGGTTGCCGGCAACATTTTATAACCGATCACCATCGGTTTCTTGAACAGCGCCACTTCCAGCGATGCCGTACCGGATGCTACCAGCACGCCATCTGCGGCAGCTAGGGCCACGTGCGACTGGCCATCCAGTATTTGCAACGGCACATCGGCCAAGCCGGCTTCGGCCAGCAAGCTTTCAAAAAAAAGCCGCTGCCTTGGCCCCGCCATCGGCGCCAGGAAACGCAATTGCGGATCGCGCTGCAGCAGCAGCTTGGCGGCGTTCACGAAACTGACGCTATTGTATTTAAGTTCGGACATACGGCTGCCGGGCAAAATAGCCACGACGTTTGCATCTGCGCCCAAGCCGAGCGTAGCGCGCGCGGCTGCGACGTCCGGCTCCATCGGGATGATCTCGGCCAGCGGATGTCCCACGTATGTCACCGGAATGCCGGCCTTGCGATACAAGGCTTCTTCAAACGGAAAAACCACCAGCATGTGGGATACGGCACGGGTAATTTTTTTGATGCGTCCGCCACGCCAGGCCCAGACCGACGGGCTGATGAAATGCATGGTCGGAATACCGGC
The DNA here is from genome assembly GCA_028291765.1 of Herbaspirillum sp. Lineage (GTDB taxonomy): Bacteria > Pseudomonadota > Gammaproteobacteria > Burkholderiales > Burkholderiaceae_D > Herbaspirillum. The sequence continues at coordinate 6,475 of JAQGNR010000165.1, read as the reverse complement.
GTTTTTCAACTCGGTTTCCAGCCCCAGATTGAAATCCGGCGCGTCCACGCCAATGAACAGATCCGGCCGCCGCTCTAGTAACTGATCGCGCAGCGCAATTTGAATGCCCTTGATTTCACGATAATGGCGCATCACTTCAAACAAGCCATTCACCGATAATTTTTCCATCGGCCAATCGCTGATAAAACCGTATTGCGCCATCCGTTCGCCGCCGATGCCATGCAGCGCGGCATCCGGCAAACGCGGCCGCAGACCCGACAGCAAACGGCTCGCCAGCAAATCGCCGGAACTCTCGCCGGCGACCATGGCAATCGATAAATTATCGAATGATGCCACGGGGCGATGCCTCGATAAATTCACGCAATAAACGCAAATGCGAGGCCGCTTCAGGCGTATTATTTTCCTCGGCCAGCAACGCTGCCTTGGCGTCTTCCAGCGGCAGTCCGGCCCGGTAGATCAGTTTGTAGCCGCGTTTGATCGCCTGAATCTGTCCAACGCTGAAACCGCGCCGCCGCAAGCCTTCGCTATTAATGCCGGCGGGTACCGCACGATTGCCGGCAGCAGTCACGAAAGGCGGTACATCCTGGCTGACAGCCGCCGTAAATGCCGTCATTGCATGCGCCCCGATATGACAGAACTGATGCACGGTCGTAAAGCCGCCGAGAAATACCCAATCGCCCAGATGCACATGACCAGCCAGCGTTGCGTTATTGGCCAGAATGAGGTGATTGCCGAGCTGGCAATCATGTGCAACGTGCACATAAGCCATGATCAGATTGTCGCTGCCGATACGGGTTACACCGGCATCCTGGGCCGTCCCCAGATTAAGCGTGACGAATTCACGGATGGTATTGCGATCGCCGATTTCCAGGCCGGTTTCTTCACCGGCGTATTTCTTATCCTGTGGCGCGGCGCCGATGGAACTGAACTGATAAAAAGTATTATCGCGCCCAATGGTGGTGCGGCCTTGAATGACGACGTGCGGACCGATTTTGGTGCCGGCGGCGATGCTGACGTGTGCGCCGATCACGGCATACGGCCCGACTTCGACTGTAGGGTCAAGGCGTGCGCCCGCTTCAATGATCGCGCTCGGATGAACGTTTCCCATGGATTCAGGCCGATTTGCTGGCATCGTCGGCATTGCGCATGGTGCACATCAGATCGGCTTCGACCGCCAGTTGACCGTCGACGGTTGCCTTCGCCTTGTACTTCCAGATGCCGCGTGCGCAACGGGTGATCTCAACCTCCATCTTCAACTGATCGCCCGGCTCGACCGGACGCTTGAAACGGGCGTTATCGATACCGATGAAATAGACCACCGTGCTGGAATCCGGCTTCCTGCCTTCGGTCAGAAACGAGAGCAGCGCGGCGGTTTGCGCCAGCGCTTCGATCATCAGTACACCCGGCATCACCGGCTTGTGCGGAAAATGGCCATTGAAAAACTCTTCGTTGGCGGTGACATTTTTGATCGCCGTGATTGTTTTGCCGCTATCCCAGTCCAGCACGCGGTCGACCAGCAGCATCGGGTAGCGGTGCGGCAGATATTCTTTGATTTGATTGATGTCGAGACTTTTCATGATTTTTCTATAAGCGATTTAATCAGTTTTTCCATGGCGCGCATTCTCTCACGCATCGAGGGTAAATTACGCAGCAAGGCAGCAGATTTTTCCCACTCGCCGTGTTTGGTTATCGGATAAAAGCCGGTGTATTGCCCCGGTTCCGAAATCGACCGCATGGCAAGGGTGCCGGCCGATACGTGAACCCGGTCGGCGATAGTGATATGGCCATGGATCATTGCCGCGCCCCCAATCGAGCAATATTTGCCGATAATCGCGCTGCCGGCGATGCCGGCGCAGGCTGCAATCGCAGTGTGGTCGCCGATCTGGCAGTTATGCGCGATCTGGATCTGGTTATCGAGCTTGACGCCGTTGCCGATAATGGTATCGGCCAATGCACCACGGTCGATCGTCGTATTGGCGCCAATCTCGACGTCATCGCCGATCACGACGCAACCGGACTGGGGGATTTTGACCCAGACCCCGCTTTCGTTGGCGAAGCCGAAACCGTCAGCGCCGATCACGACACCCGGATGCAAGATACCGCGCCGGCCGATCCGGCAGCCATGCTGCACGGTGACTCTGGCATATAAATGGGTTTGTGCGCCGATGACCGCATCGCGTCCGATGAAGCAGCCGGCATCGACACGCGCACCATCGCCGATAACAGCGCCGGCCTCAACCACGACATGAGGACCGATAGTCGCGCCGGCGGCAATGCTGGCAGTCGCGTCGACGACGGCGCTTGGATGCACGCCGGCGGCAACCGGTGGCGCAGACAGCGCGGCAAACCACTGTGCCGCATGGGCAAAATAGGCATAGGGGTTCGCAGTGACGATACGTGCGCCGCCATAGGCCGAACCCAGCGCGGCGTGATCGTGAGGCGACAGGATCAGCGCCGCAGCCTGCGTGCGTTCTGCCTGGCTACGAAACTTTGAATTGGATAAAAACGTGATATGAGAGGAGGTCGCCGCGTCCAGCGGTGCGATACCGGTGACGGCAAGCGTTGCATCGCCGATCAGTTCGCCGCCAAGACGTTCGACCAGTTCTGTCAGCCGAATACTCATAAAGGCCTTAAAGGTCGATTAATGTGGTCACTACAGTGGTCACTACGGTTGTTGCCACTAAGGTTGCCACTAAGTTGGTCACTAAGGTTATCACTAAGGCGGTCGCTAAGACTAAATGTGGTCATCAAGTCTTCTCGCCACATGCAATCAGGGCGCTGCATGCAAATGCAAAGCGCCCTGTTGACGGACTAGTGTGCTGCCCCGCAAATAAATTACTTGCTGCTATTTAACGCCTTGATCACTTTATCCGTGATGTCGATACGCGGACTGACATACACAGCATCCTGAAAAACGATGTCATATTTTTCAGATTCGGCGATCTGGCGGATCACTTTGTTCGAACGATCCAGCACAGCAGCCAATTCCTCATTGCGGCGCTGATTCAGATCTTCACGAAATTCACGCTGCTTGCGCTGAAACTCTTTATCCAGATCAGTCAATTCGCGTTGGCGCTTGATACGATCCGTTTCCGACAGGACGGCGCTATCCTTATCCAGCTTCTCGGACACCGACTTCAGCCGCGCGCCCATATCTTCAATTTCTTTGTTGCGCTGAGAAAACTCCTGCTCAATCTTTGCGCTCGCCGCTTTGGCAGGTGTCGCTTCCTTGAAAATCCGGTCAGTATTGACAAAACCAATTTTGGAGGTTTCCTGCGCATAGGCACTTGCACCGGCCGCCAGACAAACGGCCAAGGCGGCAATTTGTAACGACAGAATTGATTTGCTAAATAACTTCAAAATTTTTCTCCGCGATTTCAAAATAGGCATTATGCCACTCTTCGACTGGGCACCGTTAGAAGCCGGTGCCTAACTGAAATTGGAAGGCCTGCACTTGATCGGTAGGCGATGCATTCAATGCTTTACCATAGCTCAACTTGATCGGGCCGATCGGCGAAATCCAGCTGATGCCCACACCGGCCGAATAGCGCAATTGGGTAAGCATTTTTTCCCCGGGCGCATAGACCTGGCCGCCATCGACGAAGGTGAACCAGCGCAAAGTACGATCCTGCCCCGATCCTGGGAACGGCATTTGCAATTCCAGGCTACCCAGAACCCGTTTGGAACCACCCTGGGAATCGCCGAACTGATCGCGCACCTGACCCAGACTGTTGCCGCTATAGCCGCGAACGGTACCGATACCACCGGCATAATAATTCTTAAATACGGGATAAGGCCTACCGCCGAGGCCGGCGCCGTAATCGAATTGCGCATTCGTCGCCAGCGTTACGGCGTTGCTGAATAAAGGCTGGAAATACTGATGCTGATAGCCGGCGCGATAATACTTCAGCGAACCGAGAGTGGAAATTTCAAAATTGGCTTTTTGGAAGCGTCCGCTGGTCGGCACCAATGCGCTGTCGCGGCTATCCCGCTGCCATGCTGCCGTCAACGGGAAACTGGTGGTTTTAGCCGAACCAATCCCGCTAGGGTCACCGAAATCCGTCACGTATTGCTGATAGATCAGCGGACTGGTGCTGTCAGTGGAAACCGATGTATTTTCAATGCCGAGACCGAAGTAAATCGTATCCAGCTCTGAAAATGGCACACCGAAGTTGACGTTGGCGCCAGTCGTTTTCACCGTGTAATCACCGATAAAACCGACCGGTTGGGTCGAGGTGCGCAGATAGACCGAGTAACTCCGGCTGATGCCGTCATCGGTAAAGTACGGATTGGTCTGCGTGAGCGCAATGGTGCGATAGACCGAACTGGTATTGACGTCGAGGCCGATCGTATTGCCGCTCCCGAATGCATTGACTTGCTGGATCGAACCGGAGAGGCTGACTTTATCGGTTTGCGAGTAACCGGCGCCGACCATGATGTTGCCGGTCGGTTTTTCCGTTACGAGCATATTCACATCGACCTGATCGGTACTGCCCGCCACTTGAGGCGTTTCGACATTGACGTCTTTGAAATAGCCGAGACGGTCGACGCGATCGCGCGAAAGTTTGATTTTTTCGCCGTCATACCAGGAATTTTCAAATTGGCGCATTTCGCGGCGCACGACTTCATCGCGGGTTTTGGTATTGCCGCTGATATTGATCTGGCGCACATAAACGCGCTTGCCGGGATCGACCATGATATTGAGCGCGACCTGTTTTTTCTCGTGATCCAGTTGCGGCGAGGCATTGACGTTGGTGAACGCGTAACCGAAATTGCCCATGCGGTCGGAAATCTTCTTGGTGCTCGCATTGAGCTTGGAACCTGAATAAACCTCGCCTTTTTTGACCTGAAGCAAGGCCTCCAGATCTTTGTTCATGCCAAACATTTCACCTTCCAGTTTGACATCCGATATCGTGTATTTATCGCCTTCGCTGATATTGATGGTGACGTAGATGTCTTTCTTGTCCGGCGAAATCGATACCTGCGTCGAATTGACTTGCATCTCGATGTAGCCGCGATCCAGATAGAACGTGCGCAGCGTTTCGATATCGGTGGCCAGTTTCGCCTTCGCGTATTGATCGTTCTTGGTGTACCAGGTAAACCATCCCGGCGTGGTCAGCTTCAGTTGTTTGATCAGTTCGGCGTCGGAGAAGTCTTTATTGCCGACAATGCTGATTTGCTTGATGCGTGCCGATTCGCCCTCTTCCACCGCAAACGTTACATTGACCCGATTACGCTCAACAGGTGTCACAGTCGTCGTGATTTTGGCGCCATACAGACCGCGCGATATATATTGGCGCTTCAATTCCTGCTCGGCACGATCGACCGCCGAACGGTCGTAAATACGCGATTCGCCGACACCGATTTCCTTGAGCGCTTTCGTCAGCGTGTCTTTATCGAATTCCTTGATGCCGGTGAAGTCGACGCCGGCAATCGACGGCCGCTCTTCCACCATCACCACCAGCACCCGGCCCTCGGCTTCAACCCGCACATCCTTGAAAAAGCCTGTGGCGTACAGCGCCTTGATCGCCTCGCTCCCTTTTGCATCGGTAAATGTATCCCCGACCTTGACCGGCAGATAGCTGAATACCGTTCCGGCCTCAGTGCGTTGGATGCCCTCGATGCGGATGTCCTGCACGGTAAACGGCTCGACCGCCAGCACACGGCTGGAACACAGCGCGAAGGCAGCGGCGGCAAGCAGACTACGGGAGAAAGTCGGGAGGGTAAAACGAGAGTAATGTAATTTCATTAGTATGATCTATGTTTATCCGATTACGTGTAAGCACCCGCTGCTTCGGCGCAGGCACTGTCATCATCCAACTGTTTAAAACATAAGACGAACGATGTCGTTAAAAACGGCTAGCAACATCAGTGTCATCAAAACACCCAGGCCTGCGCGCTGCGCGATCGCACTAAAACGCTCGGATACGGGCCGTCCGGTCAAAATCTCCACCGAATAATACAGCAAATGCCCACCATCCAACACGGGAATGGGTAGCAAATTCATAACACCGAGGCTGATGCTGATCAGGGCCATGAAACTCAAATAGCTGATCAGTCCGAGTCGCGCCGTCTGGCCTGCGTAGTCGGCAATCGTGATCGGACCGGTGATGTTCTTCCACGACGCTTCGCCGACCAGCATCCTGCCCAGCATTTTGAGCGTCAGAAGACTGGTGTCCCAGGTGCGATGCGTCGCTTTGGCCAGCGCCGTAGGCAAATCGTTGCTGACAATCATCATTTCAGGCGCCATCGGCACCTCGACCTGAATCCGCCCTATCGGGTCGGCGCCATTCTTGGTTTCCACGCTGTCCGGCGTGACTTCCAGATTAAAGTGCTGCTGCCCGCGCAGGCCTTCCACCTGCAGCGGCTTGCCGGGAGATGCCCGCACCAACCGCACAAACGCCAGCCCATCGCCGACAGGAACGTGATTCACGCTCAAGATAAGATCGCCGCTGCGCAAGCCGGCCTGCATTGC